>JBCDCF010000913.1:0-1501 GCA_039182345.1 Pseudomonadota bacterium | reverse complement strand
TGGCAAGGGCCGCAATCATCAACGAAATGCGGATCGAGACGAAAATGCGCGAGACAAGGTCGCGCCCGTTGGCATCGGTACCGAAGAGGAACCACAGCCGCGCAACGTCCGCCTCAAGGACAGCGCTTTGCCCGTCCGCCCCCGTCTCGGCCACCCGCGCGTTGGAGAAAAGGTCCGAACGGTCCAGATAGCGCGTCACCCGCGGGTCGATCTCCCGGGAGGAGGTGACGCTGACCCGCACCGTCCCATCGTCAACGTCCACATCCTCGATGGTGAGACGGGCGCGCGACAGGGCCCGTTCCGCGCCGGGGATGATGGTGTCCTCCCGCGGGTAGGCCTCAAGGCTTGCGGGGACTTTGACGTAGGCGGGGTAGACGGTGGCGTAGTTGTGGGGCCAGACCATCGGCCCGAAAATCCCGGCAAGGATGTAAAGCACCACCACGCAAAGGCTGACCATTGCCGCCTTGTTGCGGCGCAGCCTCAGCCAGGCGGAGGCCCAGAGCGAGCGGCCTTTGGGGGCGGCCGCGGGGGCAGAACACACCGCCTCAGTCATAGCGCACCCGCGGGTCGAGGGCAGCATAGATGAGGTCGACGACGAGGTTGAAGACCACGATGAAGACCGCGACGATCACCACTGTCCCCATCACCAGCGTGTAGTCCCGGTTAAGGGCCCCTTGGACGAAGTAGCGCCCGATCCCCGGAATGCCGAAGATGGTCTCCACCACCACCGACCCGGTCAGGAGCGCAGCGGCCGCAGGGCCGAGATAGGAGACCACGGGAAGCGCCGCGCCCCTTAGGGCATGGGTCACCACCACCATTCTGGCAGGCAGCCCATAGGCCCTGGCGGTGCGCACATGGTCCGACCGCAACGCCTCCAGCATGGACGCGCGGATGAGCCGGGCCACGATGGCCACCTGCGGCAGGGCAAGGGTGATGACGGGCAAGATCATGTACTGGGGGCTTGCCCGCTCCCACCCGCCGGCAGGCAACACGTTCAGCCACACCCCGAAAATGAGCGAAAGGACAGGTGCCACAACAAAGTTCGGCACGGTGATGCCGAAGGTGGCAACGGCAATGACGAGGTGATCCAGCGGCGAATTTTGCCGCAGCGCCGCAATCACCCCCAGCGTGCCCCCTGCCAAAAGTGCCAGGAGAAGCGCCATGGCGCCAAGTTGGATGGAGACCGGCAGACCCGCCCCCAGAAGCTGCTGCACGGTGAAGTCGCGGTAGACGAAGCTCGGCCCCAGGTCCCCCTGCAACAGGTTGCCCACGTAGATGAGGTACTGCTCCCACACGGGCTTATCCAGGTGGAAGGCGCGGTTCAGGTTTTCCATCACCTGCGCCTCCAAGGTCCGCTCCCTGTCGAAGGGGCCGCCAGGGGCAACGCGCATCAAGAAGAAGGCGATGGTGATGATCACGAACAGCGTCGGGATCGCACCGGCAAGGCGCCTCAGGGCGTAAACGAGCATGACGGTGGCCGGCGCCGGCCGCGCGCGGGGAC
>JBCDCF010000912.1:0-1511 GCA_039182345.1 Pseudomonadota bacterium | reverse complement strand
TTCTGATCTCCGCGACGGGGGTGGTGATCTACATCATCCTCACCGTCTTCACCAACCGCATCCTCGGCAAGTGGCACGAAAGCGCCATCAATCGCGGGAGCAGCCGTTGAAGCTGGTGGATGCCAGCGTCCCGACGGCGCTTCTGGAGTTCGGCGAGGGCGACGTCACAGCGGTGGACATCACCCTCGACGGGCCGCGCATTGCCCTCGTAGAGCCCCATGCCGACGGGGCGACGGGGGAGGTGGACTGCAAAGGCGGCATCGTCATGCCCGCTTTCGTGGACATGCACACCCACCTCGACAAAGGCCACATCTGGCCCCGCGCGCAAAACCCCGACGGCACTTTCAATGGCGCGCTGAACGCAACGGTGGACGACTGGCCCAACTGGACGGCCGACGAACTCACCGCAAGGATGACGTTTGCGCTTAAGGCCGCCTACGCCCACGGCACGGCGGCCATCCGCACGCACATCGATTCCCGCAAAGGCGAGCCTGAGGCCACCTGGCCCCTCTTTGGGAGCCTGCGCGAGGAATGGGCAGACAAGATCACCCTCCAGGCGGTCTCCCTCCAACCCATCGACGATGTGGAGGGGAACGGCAGCGCCCTGTTCGATCAGGTGGCCCCTTATGGCGGTCTTGTGGGGGCGGTGCTCTATCCCTCGCCCACCACTCGCCAGAAGCTGGACGCCCTTGTGCGCGGTGCTGAGGACCGCGGCGTCGACCTTGATTTTCACGTGGACGAGACGCTGGACCCCGCCACCAACGTTCTGGCGGACGTGGCGGCAGCGGCGAAGGACGTTGGGTTTTCGGGCACCGTCACCTGCGGCCACTGCTGTTCGCTGATGGCGATGGAGGAGGCGAAGGCGCTTGCCATCCTCGATGCTGTGGCAGAGGCGAGCCTTGCCATTGTCAGCCTTCCTTTGTGCAACCACTACCTTCAGGACAGGCGGGCACGGCGCACACCGCGCATCAGAGGCGGCACGCTGGTGCACGAAATGGCCGAGCGCGGCATTCGGGTCGCCATTGCCTCCGACAACACGCGCGACCCGTTTTATGCCTATGGCGACCTCGACATGGCGGAGGTGTGGCGGGAGGCAACGCGCACCCTCCACCTGGACCACCCCTTGGGGGACTGGCCGCGCGCCGTCACGGCCACCCCTGCCGCCATCATGGGCCTGTCCGATCGTGACCGTCTGGCGGCGGGCGCACCGGCCGATCTCGTTGTCTTTTCGGCCCGCACCCCGAGCGAACTCTTCGCAAGAGCGCAAGGGGACCGTAGGATCATCCGTGGCGGGCGGTTCATAGACGCTGCGCCGCCCGCCTATGGGGAACTGGACGCCTTATGGACCTCGCCGCGCTAAGAACGGATCTGTCCGCCATCAAGCTTGAGGACAACCCGCAAATCCTCAAGCAGAAGAGCCGCGATTTTTACTGGTACTCCCCTGTCCTGAAGCGCCAACTCGACCATGTGGTGGGCGACCTTGTGGCGACCCCGCGCAATGAGGACGAGCT
>JBCDCF010000911.1:0-1512 GCA_039182345.1 Pseudomonadota bacterium | reverse complement strand
TGAAGGGCGGCCCCGTCCCGCCGCCAGTAGCGCACCGAACACCCACGCAAGGTGATGTCGACGGCCGCCGCATGGGCGCCGTTCCCTCCGCCAAGAACCGCAACGTCCATCCTACCCCCTCTCAGGCCTTTGAAGGCGAAACCCCAAAATCTGTGCCATCAGCTGAAACGGTCCGGCGCAAACGGCGACAGGTCCATGTTGGGTCGCCGTCCCGCCACCAGTTGGGCAAGGAGCCGCCCTGTGCGCGCCCCGCCCGTCAGCCCGATGTGATGGTGCCCAAAACCTGCGAATGCCCCCGCCACATTCGGCAGTGCGCCTACGATGGGCAGGGAATCCGACAAGGTGGGCCTGTGCCCCATCCACGCCGTCTCCTCCTGCCACGACAGCCCTGGCATCGCTTTGGCAATTTCAGCGCGCAGAAGATCGAAGGGCCGCTTGGAAGGGGGTGCGTTGAGGCCGCCGAACTCGACAATGCCTGCAAGGCGCACGCGCCCTTCCATGGGTGTCGCCACGAACTTGCCCGCCGCCACCATCACAGGGGCTGAGGGCATGCGGTTGGGGCGCAGGAGTTCAAGGTGGTAGCCACGCTCGCTCTCAACCGGCACCGTCAGCCCCAGCGCCCGGCATAACGGGCCCGACCAGACGCCTGTTGCCACCACCGCTGCCGTGCACGCGATGGTCTCACCCTCAACGCGCACGCCTGTGACGGCGCCCGCCTCGCGGACAATGTCGCTCACCTCGCCGAGATGGATGGCGCCGCCGCCCTCCTCAAACCCTTGCGCAAGGGCTTTGACGTAGCGACCCGGGTCCTTGATGTGACCGTGGTCGCCGCACACGGCAAGAAGACCAACGCCTTCGCCAAGAAGCGGGTCATAGTCGCGCACAGCCTCACCTTCCAGAACGCGCCAGGTGAAGCCGTTTTGGCGGCGAATATCCCAGGCAAGACCGTCGGCCTCATAGTGGGCGCAGTCGCGGTAGGCGAACACATAGTCCGATGGGGCAAGGTAGCGCTCCGCAGGGGTGCCCGCGGCAAGGGCCTGGTGCTCGCCAACGCTGTCGCCGGTGATGAGCGCCAGCCCTTCGGCAATGCGCCGCGCGTCCTTTTCATTGGCATGGGAGAGGAAGCGCATCAGCCAGGGCGCAAGCTTTGGCAGATAGCCCCATTTCAAAAACAGCGGCTCGGACGGCGAGAACAGCATTTTGGGCGCTTTGGCGATGAGGCCAGGCACGGTGACAGGGACAACCGAACACGAGGCAAGGACGCCCGCATTGCCATAGCTCGTCCCCTCGCCAGGGCCCGCCTTGTCGATCAGAACCACGTCAAAGCCATCGCGCTGAAGCCACAAGGCCGTGGCGACCCCGACAATTCCTGCGCCGATGACGGCAACGGTGGTCATCGCGCCGCCGCTCCAGGGCGGGCCTTTTCCATCACGCAATCCATTCAGAGACGGGTGCAGCCGCTTCGTGGAGGGGCTGGGAGATCACGTCCACAAGGGCTGGACCGTCGAAGGC
>JBCDCF010000910.1:0-1526 GCA_039182345.1 Pseudomonadota bacterium | reverse complement strand
GTTGCGGCCCATCTGCGGCAGGAAGGTGCCGCGGTTGCCGGCCCGCGTCCAGTCGGCCAGGAATTCGTCGGACTGGCGCAGGAACTCTGAGGGCTCGTCCGACCCATAGGTCACGAGAAGCGGCACAGGCACGCGCCTGATGTGGGCGGCAGGGCTGTGGGCGGCGACCTCGGCATCGGTGAGGCGAAGGTCAGGCTGCACGAAGCTGAGGCGCTTGATGGGCTCAAGGTCGAACAGGCCCGAAATGGGAATGCCGCCTTTCACCACCGTGTGCGGCAGGCCGTAGTCGCCCGCCCAGTCCGTGAGGACGGAGGTGGCCGTCAGGTGGCCGCCGGCGGAGTGGCCGCACACGTAAATCTCTTCCCGGTCGCCACCGATGGTGTCGGCATTCTCCCACACCCAGGCGATGAGGGCGCGCATCTGGCGAACGATCTCGCCGATGGTCGCTTTGGGGGCCAATGTGTAGTTGGCGACCACAACGTTGACGCCTGCGGTCTGCGGGCCTTCGGCAACGAAGGAGAAGTCGCTGGCGGCCAGCATGCGCCAGAAGCCGCCATGGATGAAGATGAGGATGGGGCCGCCTTTGCGCGCGGCCGGGAAGATGTCGGCGTGTTCGTCCACCGTGGGGCCGTAGCGCACGCCCCGATGGTGGGTGGCGCGAGAGCGATAGTCGGCCGAACTCTCAACATACTGCCTGGCATAGGCCATGAAGTCTGGCACCGCCGCCTCCACATCGTAGGCGGCATCAAGGTCGGCTTGGGTCTTGAACTGGCGAAAGATCACAGGGCGCCGTGGATTGTGGAGGGCGGCACACGGCCGCCCGCCACTGTTACTGTTGGTAAAGGCGCATGTCGCTGGTCAGCTCCACCTCGGGAAAGACCTCGTTGAACACGTTTTCCTTGCGCAGTTCGCCGTTTTCATCGCGCTGCCATTGGGCGCCGCCAAGGGGTGACACCGAATAGTTCATGTCGTTGAACTTGATGTTGCCCACCACCGTCTCAAGGTCGGTTTCGGCAATGGCCTGGAGGAGCGCATCACGGTCGGTCGTGCCGGCCCTTTCCAGCGCGTCGAACAGAACGTCCCACGTGGCATCGGACCAGGCGAGCGGCGGGGAGTACATTTTGCCGGGGTTTTGCTCGTGATAGCGGTCCACAAGTTCCTGGCCGTCATAGTCGCCATACTTGGAGCGGCCGGGGAAGGCGGGGGACCAGAAGTTCACGCTCAAGATGTCGATGCCGAAATCGCCGAGGGCGCGCATGGGCTCAGGATAACCTGTGCCTTTGTCGATGATGTACATCTTCGGCTTGAAGCCGGCCTGGGCGGCCTGCTGCAAGTAGTTCTGAAGGTCCGGCGGGGCGAGAACGCCCGTCACCACCTCAACCCTGTTGCGCTTGAATTGGTTGATGATGGCGGAAAAGTCCGGCAGGCCCTGCTCAAACCGGCCGGGATCCACGGGCTGCCAGCCCTCGGCCTTGTTGGCAGGGTCGAACAGGGACTGGAAGACCACCCCGTCAGGGTCGTTGGGG
>JBCDCF010000909.1:0-1531 GCA_039182345.1 Pseudomonadota bacterium | reverse complement strand
TTCTGGAAACCGGCGTCCTGCGCGATGTGATGGATGTGGTGCGAGAGCTCGTCAGCCTTGCCCACACGGACTCCACCGCCCGCAACCCCATCAAGACCCTAGATGCCATGGCCGAAGGCGATGAGATCGCCTACGTCCCGCTTGCCTTCGGCTACTCCAACTATGCCCGCAATGGGACGGAGCGGACCGTCCTTGCCGCCGACTTTGCAGGCCCGGGCGAGGACGCTGCCGCAGGCGCCCTCCTTGGCGGTGCGGGGTGCTCCGTCACGCGCGCGTGCAAGGACCTTGATGCGGCCGCCGTCTACCTCACCTGGCTGCACCAGAAAGACGTGATGCGCGGCCCCTATTTTGAGGAAGGCGGCCAGCCGGGAAGCCGCGCCGCCTGGGAGGACAGCGCCGTCAACGCCGCCTCCAACGACTTCTTCAAGGACACGCTCCAGACCTTGGACAAAGCCTATCTGCGCCCGCGCTTTCACGGCTATGTGCCGTTCTTCGAGGCCGCCGGCGAGACCATGAACAGCTTCCTCAAAGGCGAGACCACACGCAACGAGGCGGCCGCCGCCATCCTCGACGGCTATGCCCGTGCCTATGACGAGGCGCCCACCCATGGCTGACCCCCTCATCCTCACCGACACCGTCGGCCGTGTGCGCACACTTTGCTTCAACAGGCCTGACCAGTTGAACGCCATGTCGACGCCGATGATCTTTGCCATCGTGGAGGCGATGGAGGCGGCCGAAGCGGACGAGGCCATTGGCGCCGTCGTCATCACCGGCGCAGGCAAAGCGTTTATGGCGGGCGCCGACATCAAGGAATATGCAGGGCTCGACGAGAAAGGGTTCCGCCGCTTCCAGAGAGACGGGCGGCGGGTCTACGAGGCGTTGGAGCGCTCAGGCAAACCCGTCATTGCCGCGATCAACGGCTATGCGCTCGGCGGCGGCTTTGAGATCGCGCTCGCCACGGACGTGATCGTTGCCCGCCGCGGCGCCAAGATGGGCCTTCCTGAGGTCAAGCTCGACCTCATTCCTGGCGGCGGCGGCACCCAGCGCCTTGCCCGCAGGATCGGCCCCAACCGCGCGTTCGAGCTGCTGGCAACGGGCGAAGCTTTGACGGCGGAGACCTTCGCCGACCTCGGCCTAGTCTCCCACCTCACCGATGGCGATCCACTGGACGAGGCGGTCAGCCTCGCCACCACCATGGCCGCCCACGCCCCTGCGGCGCTAAGGGCCATCAAATCCCTCACACAGCTTGCAGGGGAAAGCGCGTTGGGCGCTGCGTTGGACCGTGAGGCCGAGGCCCTCCACCACCTGTTCCTCACCACCAATGCCCGCCAGCACATTGCCGATTTCGCGGCTAAGTCTGACGAACGGCGGGCCGAGAAGGAGGCCAAGCGTTGAGCGAGAAAGCCCTCAAAGACGTCGTCATCCTGGATTTTTCGCACCTCCTGCAAGGTCCGTTCGCAACGCTTCTTCTGGGGGACCTTGGGGCCAACGTCATCAAGGTGGAGCGGCCGGGTCAGGGCGACCTTTTCCG
>JBCDCF010000908.1:0-1534 GCA_039182345.1 Pseudomonadota bacterium | reverse complement strand
GGCAAACCGCACCCGCGCCACGTCGAGCCCCGCAAGGCGCGCGGCCCTTGGGTTCTGGCCGATGGCGATGACCGTGCGCCCATAAAGGGTGCGGTTCAGCACCACGTGCATCACTGCCGCAAGGACAATCACCGCAAGGGCGAGCACAGGCATCCCCACCACCTTCGCGGTGGTGAAATCAGCCAGCATCTCAGGGGGTTTGATGCGAAGGCCGCGATTGTACCAGATGGCCGCCGATTGGATGACGAAGCTGGACGACAGCGTCGCGATGATGGGGGGAATGCGCAACAGGCGGATCAGCGCGTAGTTGAACAGCCCCACCCCAATTCCGACCCCGACGGCAATGCCGTAGCCTGGAACAATCATCAGGTTCGCGCCATCCATCACCTTCATGGAGACGGTGCCTGCAAGGGTCATGGTGGCGGGGATGGACAGATCCACATTCCCTGGCCCGAGGGTGACCACGAACATCTGCCCAATGGCAACGATGACGAAGAAGGTGGCGAAGGTGAAGGCCACCGACAGCACCTCGCCAGACCCCTGGCCCTTCGTGAAGGCGGCCGTTGCCAGCCACACGGCGAGGGCGGCCGCGAAGGCCCAGATCCAAGGCTTGCGCAAAAGGGCGGACTTGGCAGTCATCGGCCAGCCCCCTCACGCCTGTCGATGACGGCTCTCAGTGCCAGGACGAGGATGAGGATCGCCCCTTGCGCGCCAATCTGCCAATCGGGATTGAGGCGCAGGAAGGACAGGAAGGAGGCCGCCAAGGTGAGCGTCACCGCCCCGATGACGGCGCCGACGGGGGAGATGCGCCCGCCCACAAACTCGCACCCGCCGAGGATGGCGCCTGCGATGGAGAGCAGCGTGTAGCGAAGGGCAATGTTGGCGTCCGCCGATGTGGTGAGGCCCACAAGGGCCATGCCCGCCAGCGCGCCGAAGAGGCCGGCCAGCATGTACATGGTCACCTTCGCGCGCAGGAGCGACCAGCCCGCCCGTGCCACCGCCTGCGCATTGCCGCCCACCCCCCGCAGCACCACCCCATAGGGCGAGCGCATGATGGCCACATGGACCACAAGGCCAATCACCACACACGCGATGATGGGGAAGGGGACGTAAGGGGGCTTCAACGTCATCAGATCGCGGATCCACCCTGGCGCCTTCCCGCCTGGCGTCGGCAGGACCAGAATCGCAAGACCGAGCCAAACGAAGGACATGCCAAGGGTGACAACGATGGAGGGAAGATTGCGCAGGTGGATCAACGCCCCCAGCGCCCCATAGGCGAGAATGCAGCCAAGAAGGGCAAGCACCCCAAGGAGCGGCGTGTCGTTCAGCCACGTGGCGGCAATGCAGGCCGTCAAGCTCACATAGCTGCCGATGGACAGATCCAGGTCGTTCACACACAGGATGAACATCTGCGCAAGGGTCGCCAGCGCATTGGGAACCGCAAGATTGAGCAGAAGATTGAGCCCGAAATAGCTCATGGTGCGCGGCTTAAGGTAGAAGATCGCCCCCAGCAGGAGGGCGAGCGACAAGGCCG
>JBCDCF010000907.1:0-1539 GCA_039182345.1 Pseudomonadota bacterium | reverse complement strand
GAATTTTATGATAGAGTTCACTGATCAATCATCGTGGGAGGCCACATTGTGCTCCCTCGGTTAGCGGGTGGGGAGGATCAGGAAAGTGTCGGTGTCGGGGTCGTCTTGGGTGGGCTCAAGGCCGATGGCGGTGACGTTGGCGCCGGGTGGGCCCTTGCGGCAGACGGCGAGGAAATCGTCCACCATTGCGGTCGGGCCGGCGACGAGGGCCTCCACACGGCCGTCTGAGAGGTTGCGCACGAAGCCTGTCAGGCCGCGTCTGGCGGCCTCCTCGCGGCACCACATGCGGTACCCCACACCCTGGACGCGCCCCTCGATGAGGAAGCGCGTTGCCACTATTCGAACTCCAAGATCACCGCGTCGACGGCAAGGCTGTCGCCTTCCGAAACGTTGACGGACTTTACCGTCCCGGCCCGCTCGGCGCGGATGACGTTCTCCATCTTCATGGCCTCGATCACCGCAAGGGCCTGGCCGTCCTCCACGGCGTCCCCCTCTTTCACGTTGAGGGAGACCACGAGGCCTGGCATGGGGCAAAGGATGGTCTTCAACGCATCCGCGGCAGCGTTCTTGGGCATATGGGCGCTGAGGTCGGCAACGCGCGGGCGCGTCACCTTCACAGTGGCGCGCATGCCGTGCCGGCTGAGGGCGATGCCGTCGGGCCCGCGCGTCAGCCCCACCACCACTGGGACCTCGTCCACAAGGCCCTGCCAGATCAACGGGTCGGTGCGTGTGCCGCGCACCTCCATGGGCGTATCGTCGATGGTGACGACGGCGCCGCTCTCGCCCGCATCCACCGAGCCGTCCACACGGCCCTCATCGTCAAACAGCGCCGAAAGGGGGCCTGGGACGGGGCTTGGGTGCGGGCCGAAATGGCGCCGCCGCAAGGCCTCTTCCGCCTCAACGGCAAAGGCGATGGCGGCAAACAGATGACGCGCCTCATCGGTGAGCGCCGCGCCGCCGCCTGAAGGAAACTCCTCGGCGATGAAGCCTGTGGAGAGCGCCCCCTCCCGCCAGCGCGGGTGCGCCATGATGGCCGACAGGAACGGGCCGTTATGGCGGATCCCTTCGATCGCCACATGGTCGAGCGCGCCCGCCATGGTGTCGATGGCCGCCTCGCGGGTGGACCCGTGGGTGACCACCTTGGCAATCATCGGGTCGTAATAGCGGGAGATCTCAGAGCCCTCCACGACGCCAGTGTCCACGCGCACCGTCGTGTCGGAGGCATACTCCGTCGGCATCCTGAGGCGCTTCAGACGGCCGATGGAGGGCAGGAAATTCCTGTCAGGGTCCTCGGCATAAAGGCGGCTTTCCACCGCCCAGCCTTTGATGGTGACGTCAGACTGGGAGAGGCGCAGCCGTTCGCCCGCCGCAACGCGGATCATCTCCTCCACAAGGTCCACCCCCGTGATCAGCTCCGTCACCGGGTGTTCCACCTGGAGGCGGGTGTTCATCTCAAGGAAGTAGAAGTCGGCATCCTGGCTTGCCACGAACTCCACCGTGCCGGCTGAATCATAGCCGACGGCCTTGGCGAGCGCGACG
>JBCDCF010000906.1:0-1540 GCA_039182345.1 Pseudomonadota bacterium | reverse complement strand
GCAAAGAAATCCCACTCGACATTGGATCACCTCCTTTCGCTTCGTTGATGGTGAAGTGAGCGTGCCTATGATTCGGCCATCGATCAAGGGGTGATCGGTGGCCCAAAAACCACGCTCGGTGTCATTCGCCGGCAACGGCCTCCACGGCAAGGCCAAGGGCTAGGAGTGAGCGGTCGCTTCCCGCCGCCCCTTCAAGCTCAAGGCCCACAGGAAGGCCCCCTTCTCCCGTCCCGATGGGAATGGTGAGGCCTGGCACGCCGATGACGCTGCCGGGGTCGGTGTTGCGGATGAAGGTGGGGAAGGTGGGGACGAGCTTGCCGTTCAAGACCACCTCCTCGTCACTTCCCTCGATGGGCTGTGCCTCAAGGGGGGTGGTGGGGAAGGCGAGGGCGTCGAGGTCGTTGTCAGCCAGGAGCGCGGCAAAGGCGGCTTGCATGGCAGGGCGCGCCTCGTCCATGGCGGCACGGTAGGCGGCCTCAGGCATGGCATTGTCGCCCATGACGGCGTTATCGAAGACGCCCTTTACGTCAGGGCTTGCGATCTCAGCGACCACATCCTCAAGGCTGGTGCCGGGGGCATGTTCGGCGAGGAAGGCGGTGAGGTCACGCTTCACCTCGTAAAGGGCGATGGGAAAGCTTGCCGCCTGATTGAGTTCAAGGATCTCACCCATCTCCACTGGGACGATGGTGACGCCCACCTCTTCCAGGCTTTCGATGGCCGTGTCGAAGGCGGCCTGGACGCCGACGGAAATGTCGCCGGCAAGCTCCTTAGGGACGCCGAGACGCACGGTGGACAGGTCAACAGGCTCAAGCGCGTCTTCACCGGTAATGACGGCATCCAGCAAGGCAACATCGGCAACGCTGTGGGCCATAGGGCCTGCTGTGTCGCGGGTGGTGGAGATGGGAACCATACCCGCCTGGGGGTAGCGGCCCGCCGTCGGACGAAGCCCTGCAAGCCCGTTGAGAGCGGCAGGGATCCTCACCGACCCGCCTGTGTCGGTGCCAAGTCCGGCAGGGGCAATTCCCGCGGCGACGGCAGCGGCCGTTCCGCCGGAGGAGCCGCCGGCAAACCGCTCAGGCACGGCGGCGTTGGCGACCGCGCCGAAGGCGGCATTGTTGGAGGTGATGCCGAACGCAAGCTCGTGCATGTTGGTCTTGCCGAGAAGGATCGCGCCGGCATCAAGGAGCGCCTGGAGGACGGGCGCGTTGGCGGTGGGCACAAAACCTTCCAGCCCCGGCGTCCCTGCCGTGGTGGCGATCCCTTCAGAATTCACGTTGTCCTTCACCACGATGGGGACGCCGGCAAGGGGACCTGCGTCCCCGCCGTCGGCGGTCACCGCATCAATGGCGTCCGCTGCGGCTCGCCCACCTGTCGGAAGCGAAGGAGCACGCCGACCTCAACGCCATGATCTCCCTCAACACCGAGGGTGCGCGGGCCGCAGCGGACGCCATTGATGCGGTGACCGCCGATGGCGGTGACGCAGGCCCCCTTGCCGGTGTCCCCATCGTGGTGAAGGACAACGTGAATTCTGAAGGGATCG
>JBCDCF010000905.1:0-1547 GCA_039182345.1 Pseudomonadota bacterium | reverse complement strand
GTGGGCGAGAACATCACCTACGGCATGAAGGTGCGCGGCGTCTCCAAGGTGGACCGGGAGAAGGCGGCTGAAGATGCTGCCCGCATCCTCGGCCTTGAACAGTATCTGGGCCGGCGGCCCAAGGCCCTGTCGGGCGGCCAGCGCCAGAGGGTTGCCATTGCCCGCGCCATCGTGCGCGACCCAAAGGTCTTCCTGTTCGACGAGCCCTTGTCGAACCTTGATGCCAAACTGCGCATCGAAACGCGGGCGGAAATCAAAGCACTGCACAGGCGCCTTCAGACCACCATCGTCTACGTCACCCACGACCAGGTGGAGGCGATGACCCTTGCCGACCGCGTGGTGGTGATGCGCGACGGGCGGATCGAGCAGGCGGCCGACCCCATCACCCTTTACGACGCCCCCGCCAACACGTTCGTCGCCACCTTCATCGGCGCCCCGTCCATGAACCTTTTGCCGGCAACGGTGGAGGAGGTGGATGGCGCCACCGCATTGCGGCTTGAAACCGGCGATGTGGTGACGGTGCCGCAAGAGCGCCTTGCCCATGCGCCGAGCCGCGAGGTGATCCTCGGCGTGCGGCCGGAAAACCTGAACGAAGCCGGCGCCGACAAGAACGGCGAGCGCTACGCCACCACCACCATGTCGGTGGAAACGGTGGAGCCCCTCGGCCCCTTTACGCTCGCGCTCGGCGCTGTCGGCAAAACCCACGCGACCGCACAGGTGGACGCGCACATGGCGCTCAAGATCGGTGACACCATTCCCCTCGTCATCGACACGCAGCGCACTCACCTGTTCGACGCCGCCACCAAAGAGCGGCTGCGCTAACGCTTGGAGGACCTTGATGACCGCCCTTCCCACCAACACGCTCACAACCAAGTCTGGCCGCAGCCTCACCTTCAGCGCCATCGGCACGGGCACGGCCCCGCTCGGCAATCTTTACTTCGGGATCGATGAGGCGGCGGCGGAGGAAACGCTGTCGGTGGCCTATGAGGCGGGCTCACGCTATTTCGACACAGCGCCCCTTTATGGCTTTGGCCTGTCTGAGCGCAGGCTCGGCCACTTCCTGCGCCAGAAGCGGCCTGAAAACACCCTCGTCTCCACCAAGGCCGGGCGTCTCCTCAAGGTGGGGCCGCGCGACCCGTCCATGCAGCCGGCCCAATGGTTCGACGTCCCCTCCCGCGAGATCGTGTTCGACTACTCCTATGACGGCTTCATGCGCTCCTTCGAGTTTTCGCTGGAGCGGCTTGGGGTGGACCGCGTGGACATCCTTTATTGCCACGACATCGACGTCTTCACTCACGGCGAGCGGGATGTTGCGATGGCGCGCACCAAGGAATTCTTGGAAGGCGGCCACAAGGCGATGGTGGCGTTGCGCGACCAGGGCCTTATCGACGCATTCGGCCTTGGTGTGAACGAGTGGGAGGTGTGCCAGTTCGTGGCCGAACGGGCCGAGGTGGACCTTTTTCTTCTGGCAGGGCGGTACACGCTCCTGGAGCAGGAGGCCCTCAACACCTTCCTGCCCCTTTGTGAGGACAACGGCCTCGGCATCG
>JBCDCF010000904.1:0-1551 GCA_039182345.1 Pseudomonadota bacterium | reverse complement strand
TGTTCACCCTCGTGGATCAGGAGATCATGCAGCGCCTGCAGGCCACGTGCATGGAGCTTGGCCTTCCTTGTATCGATGTGCTCGATCCACTGGTCGCAGTCTTCCAGTCCTACCTCAATGTCCCCACACGCTCGCGGATCGGTGCCCAGCATGAGCTTGATGCCACCTATTTCAGGCGGATCGAGGCGCTGAACTTTGCCATGCGCCACGACGACGGTGCCCTTCCCGACAACATCGACGATGCCGATGTGGTGCTGGTGGGCGTGTCGCGCACCTCAAAGACACCCACCTCCATCTACCTTGCAAATCGTGGTGTGAGGGCAACCAACCTTCCCATCGTTACGGGTCTTGGTGTGCCGCCACTGTTGTTTGAGGCCAAGCGTGCCCTCGTGGTGGGCCTCACAGCATCGCCTGAGCGCATCGTGGCGCTGCGGGAAAACCGTCTCCTGACCATGAAGGCGGAGCGCCGCGGCTCCCCCTATGTGGACAGGCAGGAGGTGGCCAAGGAGGTCACATTCGCGCGCAAACTGTGTGCGGAAAACGGCTGGCCCCTCATCGATGTCTCGCGCCGGTCCATTGAGGAGACCGCCGCTGCCATCGTCGCCCTGATGACCGACAGGCGGTACGGTTCAGGCCTGACGGACACCGCATGAGCGCCCGTGTTGGCGTGGTGGGTTGGCCGGTCGCCCACTCCCGCTCCCCTGCCATTTTCGCCCACTGGTTCGCCCACTACGGCATCGAGGCCACCTACGAGGTGATTCCCGTCTCGCCTGACGATGCGGAACGGTTCTTCGCCGACTTTGCCGGCAGCCCTTATCGCGGCGTGAACGTGACGATCCCCCACAAGACCACCGCGTTCGCCCATGTGAAGGCCGATGCTGCGGCTTCCGCCATGGGTGCCGTCAACACGCTGTGGCGCGACGGCACCGTCATCTGCGGAACCAGCAGCGACGGTGACGGCTTCCTGGCAAGCCTCGACCAAGGCGCACCAGGATGGGATGATCATGCCGGGCCGGCCGTCATCCTCGGCGCCGGCGGTGCGGCGCGCTCCATCGTCCACGCGCTCGTCGCCAAGGGCCGCCCTGTCATCGTCGCCAACCGCAGCGCGGACAAGGCGAACGCCCTTGCCGTAGCCTCAGGAGCGAAGGCCATTGCGTTGGCACACCTTGGCGATGCCCTCGCTGAGGCCTCCGTCTTCGTCAACGCCACCTCCCTCGGCATGGAAGGCGAGCCGCCGCTGACCGTCGACCTGTCGCCCATGCAGGCAAACACCGTCGTGGCCGACATTGTCTATGTCCCTTTGGAAACGCCCTTGCTGGCCCAAGCCAAAGCGAAAGGGCTGAGGCCTGTGGATGGGCTCGGCATGCTTCTTCACCAAGCGACCGTCGGGTTCGAGCGCTGGTTTGGCCTCTTTCCGGCGGTGGATGACACCCTACGCCAGATGGTGGCTGCAACCTTGTGATCCTCCTCGGCCTCACAGGTTCCATCGGGATGGGAAAATCCACGACGGCAGAGATGTTTGCCGCCCACGGCGACCCCGTCTACGACGCC
>JBCDCF010000903.1:0-1553 GCA_039182345.1 Pseudomonadota bacterium | reverse complement strand
GGCGACGTGGTGCGCGGCGTCGGCCAGCAAAGCGGCGTTGGCGCGGAAGGTGGCATCCCGCTCGATGGTGCGATGGCGGGTGAGGGGGCCGATCCGCACCATCCCGCCTGCCATCCACAGGCCGTCGTGGCCCTTAAGGTGGCCGATGTCCACTACCACCGCCGGGCGCGACAGGCGCATGGTGAGAAGGGGGACAAGGCTCTGGCCGCCGGCGAGGATGCTTGCATCCGACCCGTGCTCGGCCTTCAGCGCAATGGCGTGGTCGAGGCTTTGCGCGCGCACATAGTCGAACGGGGCGGGTGTCATGCCCGCTCAGTGGGGGCGCGTCCCTTTTCGTGAAAGATCCTGTCGACCCCCACGTCCTGCGCCCAAATGCGCCTGTGGGCTTCCTCAAGGTATGGGGCAAGGCCGTCAACCCGCGCCCTGATGGTGGCAAAATCGGCCTTGAAGCCTGGCATCACCTCGTTGACGCGGCGCAGGAGTTCGCCCTCGTCAATCATGGTGGAGCGGCCTTCGTCCAGGACAATGCGCCCCTCCACGATGACGGTGCGCACCCCGCGCCCCGCTTCGGTGTAGACAATCTGGCGCACAGCGCTGTTCAACGGCACGAAGGAGGGGTCGGTGAGGTCGATGAGGACGAGGTCGGCCCGCTTGCCCACCGCGATGGTGCCCAGCGCGTCCTCCCGTCCCACACAGCCTGCGCCGCCTGCGGTCGCGGCATGAAACAGGGCTTCGGCCTGGGGCGGGCCTGGCGCATAGTCGGCAACGGCCGTGACCATGGCGGCAAACTTCATGGCCTGAAACATGTTCTGCGCGTCCGAGCACGAACAGTTGTCGCACCCAAGACCGTAGCGCACACCAGCCTCCTGAAGCCGCCGCACCGGGGGAATGCCGCTCTTCAGTTTTAGATTCGACAACGGGTTCAGCACCACCCGGGTGCCTGTGTCGGCAAGGATCTCAATCTCCTCGTCGGTGAGCCAGACGGAGTGGGCAAGGTTGAGACGCGGGCCGGTCAGACCCTGCGCCTGCATTTCGCGCACCAGCGAGCCACCGTGTTCGGGGCAGGCAAAACGGGCCTGCAGCGCCATCCCCTTGGACTCGTAAAAGTGCGTGAAGATTTGAAGGTCATAGCGCTCAGCAAGGACGCGGGTGCGCTCGATCAGCTCGGGCGTGCACCGCTCAGGTGCCGATGGGCCGAGCGCCCAGCCGATGGTGGGGTGGTCAGCACCCGGCGCAAGATACGTCTCCTCCACGTGGGCGAGCTGGTCGATCTTCGCGTCAGGCTCAGCGGCGGTGGACAAGGTGCCATGTAGTTCCGGCGGAAACACCTCGCGCCAGAAGGGGATGGTGCCGACCCCTTTGCGGTCCGCGTATTGGAGGGCCACCACCGCGCGCAGGCCCACCTCCTCATAGGCCTCCACCACAGCGCTCAGATGATCGGGGTCGAAAGGAAAGAGGGTCACCATGTCCTGCACGGTGGTCATGCCCGACTTCAAGCATTCCAGCGCCCCGAGGAGCGTGCGCACCTTGATCTCCTCGCGCGAGCGCTTGGG
>JBCDCF010000902.1:0-1556 GCA_039182345.1 Pseudomonadota bacterium | reverse complement strand
GCGCGGGACCCGTCCACCCGCACCTGCCCTGTGCGCACCACCTTTGAGAGGGCACCGAACGGGATGGCCGGAAACTGGCTCTTCAGCCAGCGATCAAGCCGCATGCCTTCATCGTCATCGCTGACGGGAAGGTGGGCGACGGCGGGCTTGTCGTTCATGGGGCCTGCCGTGCAAGGCTGACCCCTGCCACAGCGGCCATCACCGACACTGTGACGCTGAGGAGGATGTAGACGGCCGCGCGAATCAGTCGTTCATCCTCCACCATCCGCACCACCTCGAGGGAAAAGGCGGAGAAGGTGGTGAAGCCGCCCAAAAAACCTGCGATGGTGATGGCGTGGATCCCCGGCGTGGTCCAGGTGGCGAACGCCACGTAGCCGATCAGAAAGCTCCCCACCACGTTGACGAACAGCGTGTAGTACGGGAACGCCGTGCCGAACATCATCGCGCCCGCAACGCCCACCCAGTAGCGCGAGACGGCGCCCAGCGCACCGCCTGCGGCCACAAGAAGGCTGGCGGTTAGTGGGTTCACGAAGGGGCAGATTGCGCCGGCGCGCTGGCCTTGGCGGGCGCCTCCGCCGCACTGTCGGAATTGGCGGGGGCGGGCACGTGCTCCCAGCGTTTGACGCCAGTGTCATAGTCCTTGTGGAGGGTGCCCATCACCCTGTCCCAGAAGGAAAAGAAGTTGGCAAAGTTGTAGTTGAAGTGGCTGTGGTGCTGGTCGTGGAACAGCGTGCACACCATCGGCGAGGGGATGCGCGTCAACTTGGAGGCGGCAAACTCGAAGCCTGAGTGCCCGATCATCCCATTGAAATGATCGTACACCCTGTGCGCCACCAAGACGGCGGGGGGGATCGGCAGGATCAGCGGCGCCCATAAGTAATAGCTTTGCATGACGAACGCATCGACCATGGTGTCGGAGTAGTTCGACCACACCGTCGGCGCCACGGAGCGATGGTGATATTGGTGGTGCTTATAAAGGGGCGGCCAATGCATAAGCCTGTGGCCCCAATAGAACCACGCGTCGAACGCCACGATGGACACGGCAAACATCAAAGGCACCGACCACCAGGACATCTCCAGCGGCGCCACAAGCGTCCACCCCTTCCACTGCAGGAAGAGCCCGCCGGCAAGGCAAAAGCAGGTGGCAATCAGCGACCAGGCGCTCTGGCGGATTTCCTTCCACTTGCGCTTTTCCCCGCGCCGTCCTGCCTGAATGCGGCGCTCGGGATGGCGGTGGGCATACCACTGGAACAGCGCGCCGAAGCCCAGATAAAGCGCCAGCGTGATGACGTAGACCGCGGCCCAAAGGGCCAAAAACTCAAACAAGGTGGTCATGACGGCTCCGTGGGATCGTCACGCGCGGGCCTGGCCGGTGCCTTGGCCGACGCGTGACGCACTTGTTGACGCTTGGCGGCGGCCTTTTCAAGGTGCTGGGCGAATCGCGTCTCCTCGCCGCGGTCTGTGGGACGGTAGAATGTGGGCGGATCCATGCCGTCGGGGAAGTAGGCCTGGCCGGACATGGCGTCGGGCGAATCGTGATCGTAAGCGTAGCCGGC
>JBCDCF010000901.1:0-1557 GCA_039182345.1 Pseudomonadota bacterium | reverse complement strand
GGGGTTGGGGCACGCGAGCCGGCAGAAGCATCCTTGCCGCCACGCAACACTAACGCTCAACATGAATGAGCCGTGCGATACGGGCGCGCGCCGTGGCGAACCCCATCTTGCGGGCCACGGTCATGCCGCCGTGCGCCATCTTCCCCGTGCAGACACGCGCGCCAATCGCCCACCGAACCACTTGGCGCACAGCGCACTATCGCTGGACCCGTCGCACAGGCATGCACCCCTGCCGTGCAAATCGTCGGGTGGACACGGAACACTCTCGCTGGCATGTCTCTTTTAACACTGACGGGTGGGCTCTCCGGTGCTGCAAAGCGCCACCGAGCGGGCCGATCCGACCGAACAACCACAGACGCAACCGGGGCCATAGCTGCCGACACAAGGCCGCTGGACCGCCCAAGGCGGCGCACCATGTGATCCGTAAAACTATGGGAGAGCGTCGATGACAAATCGTGCGATGCGAACCGCAAGACGTGCCGGGCAGACGGCCGGTCTTGCCCTCTCACTGGCCCTTGCCGCCGGGCTGACCGTGACGGCCGCCAAACCCGCAGCCGCCTCCACCAACTACATCTTGTGCGGCGGCAGCCCTGGCGGGCTCTGGTCGCTGCTGGGTGCAGGCCTTGATGCTGTGGTCAAGGAAGTGGACCCCGCAGCCACCGTCACCTACCAAACCTCAAGCGGCGGCTTTGCCAACATCGTCCAGGTGAGCCAAGGCAAATGCGACATGGCCATCGTCCACGTGGGCGAAGCGGTCATGGCCCAGCGCGGCGAACCCCCGTTCGACACACCTGTCGACGACTTTCGCACCGTCGCCGTCCTTTACGACTGGGCGCCCATGCAGTGGCTCGTCACCAAAGACTTTGCCGACAAGCACGACCTCACCTCCATCGCCGACCTCAAGACCGCCGAGGCGCCCATCGACCTCATCGTCAACCGGCGCGGGATCCTCCCCTCCATCCTCGCCCAGGAAGCCCTGGAGCGGGCCGGCATCACCTTCAACGACATCGATGGATGGGGCGGCGCGGTCCAGTACCACGGCTCGCGCACAGCCGCAGGCGTCATGAAGGACAGGAAGGCCGACGGCTGGGTCAACGCCATGTTCATTGGCACAGGCGCCATTGCCGACATTGCCGAAAGCATCGACCTGACGCTCCTTTCGGTCCCTGATGATGTGGTCTCGGCCATGTCGGAGGCCTACGGCTCACTGCCCGTGGTCATCCCCGCCGACGCCTACCCTTGGCTTGAGGAGGACGTTGCCACCTTCGGAGCGCGGGCCGCCCTCGTGGTGTCTGAGACCATGGACGAGGAGACCGTGCGCGCCCTCACAGCGGCAATGATCAGCCACATCGACAAGCTGCAGGACGTCCACGCCTCCATGAAGGCGCTGAACGTTGAGGTGATGCGCTCGGCGGACGAACTTCCCTACCATCCTGGCGCCACCGCCGCCTACGACGCCGCCGCGTCCTAACCGGCGCGGACGATCCTATGCGGTCGGACAAGGCGGCCGCACAGGCACCCTCGCGCGTGGGTTTGAAACGCGTCTCCTCCAGCCTG
>JBCDCF010000900.1:0-1557 GCA_039182345.1 Pseudomonadota bacterium | reverse complement strand
GTGAGCACCACCGGCTCGCCGACCCGGTAGACCGATTTGGTGGCAAACAAGGCAAAGCGGGAATCCTCGCCCTCCTCGACGCCATCGTCCAAGGCAGCCTGCTGCGTCTCCTCGGGCGGCGCGTCCTCGGCTTCAACGACCGCGGTCCCGTCGCACCCTTCGGCCTGGATCTCCGGCACCACGGCATCGTAGCGCTTTTGAAATTTCAGCTCTCCGTCAGGGCCCACAAGACGCACCACCACTTCAGCAGCGCGGGGGGCGGGGGTTGCTGGCCGCACCGTCACATCAAGCCGCACCGCGCCTTCGTCCACCGGCACCTCGCGGTCCCCCTCGAAGATGGCAGGCCACGTTCCGCCCGATCCAAGGTCCAGCCCCGCCGATTTCAGCGAAAACAGGTGGTCGGCCACCATGTCACCGAAGCCGCGCTTCAGGATGCAATTGCCGCCAAGGGTTGCGGCATCGGCGGCAATCAACAAGCGCGATGCTTTGCCGATCTCAGCGGCGGTGCGATCCACAGCGTCGGTCAAGACGCCGCTCATGGGGTGATAGTCGAGCCCTGTGGCGGGAGCCTGCGGCTTTGCCGCGAAGGTTGCCGCATCAAGATCCACGGTTGCTGGGGCAAGGCAGCTGTAGCGCCCCTCACCGTCACGGCCCAGAACCATCACCCGCAGCGTCAATGTGTCGAGAGTGGGACGGGCGGTGTCGATGGACAAGATGATGGGCGCTTCATCGCGCAGACGAAGGGTCTGTGTCAGCCGCTCGGCGGCGTCGACACCGCCCGTGAGGATGGGCGGTAAGACCCCCGTCAACTCCACGGGGTTGGCGCGCCATCCTGGAATCTCGTTGACGATGCCGTTGACGGCAGCATTGATGGCCGCCCTGTCGGCTGTGGCCACGTGCCTGTTGAACTGGGGAATGCCGATCAACAGCACCATGTTGGCGCCATTGGGCGCAGACGGCACGCAAGCGCTGATTTGAAGGGCAAGGTTTTCGACCACGGGCCGCATCGCCCCGTCGAGGTTGTCGGCGGCGTCGGCGGTTGCCGCCTCACCCGCCCGCAGCCCCAGAAGGGTCGCCACAACGACGCCGGTGGTTGCCACCATCCTCAATGAACGCACAGGCATAGTCGCCTCCAAACAAAGCCACCTTATGATGGGCGGTGGCGGCCGTTTAGCGCAATGGCCACGCGCCGCGCCGTTTCGCCATGCCCATCCATCGAACGGAGGGACAAACGGCAAAGAGGGACCGCCCCAGGTGAGGCGGCCCCTTTGTTGCCCGTCGAAGGTGTTACCAGTGGCGGCGACGGCAAATCTTGCGCTTTTCGTAGAAGTACTCGCCGTAGTAGGGGTCCCAGACCTTGACGCGCTTGATGCGGCAGCGGCGACGGTGGTGGTAACCGTGACCATGGTCAAAGTAGACCCGCACACCACGACGGTGCTTGCGGCGGTGACCCACTTCCACGACGCCGGCTTCGGCGGTGGCGGTGCCCACCTGCGCCACAGCGGCGGGGGCAAGGGGCGCAGCCTGGGCACCAGTGGTGGGCGAAAGGGCCGTGAG
>JBCDCF010000899.1:0-1559 GCA_039182345.1 Pseudomonadota bacterium | reverse complement strand
TTTCGTCCATACCGGTCCCTCCAAACACTGTCCCCCCACCCTTTTAGGCGACAAGTGCGCTAGCACCAAAGCCTTCCATCACGGCCCTGTGGCATGATGGGTGTGCGTTGAGGCGATGTCCCCCATCGCTTCACGGGGCGCATCGGGTTATCAAGGAGTCTATGACGCTCCGCTATCCCGCTTCCGATCACTCCGCTGCCACAGGGTTCGCCGCCAACCGGCTGAACAGGCTTTCGGAACACCGCGACGACGACGGCTTTGTGGCTGCCCAGCGCAGTGACGCCGCGCGCCGTGCCGTTGCCTTCGCAGATGATCTGATTGTGGTGCGCGAAGCGGGCGGCGCTGCGACCATCCTGTTGCCGCGCGAGGAGGCTGACACCCTTGGGGTGGACTGGGAGGCGAGCGTGCTCTTGGGCCGCGACGAGGCGGGCCCTGTGTTCGCCGCACCCATCAAAGCGCCTGAGGGTGGGCCCTACAGCCTCCACAATCTGCGCCCCCTTGCCATGGAAGGCACCGTAACGCCCCACGAATTGGGCATTGCCGCCCAGGGCCGCGGCCTTGTGGGCTGGCACATGCGCCACGGCTTTTGTGCCAATTGTGGCGCGCCGACGGTGATGGCGCAGGCAGGCTTCCGGCGCGATTGCGGCCGATGCGGCGCGCACCACTTCCCCCGCACTGACCCTGTGGTGATCATGCTGGCCATTAGGGGCGAGCGTTGCCTCTTGGGCCGGCAGACGCGGTTCGTGACGGGCATGTACTCCGCCCTTGCCGGCTTCATGGAGCCTGGCGAGACCATCGAGGCAGCCGTGCGGCGTGAGATCTGGGAAGAGGCGGGAGTGGAAGTGGGCCGCGTTGCCTACCATGCGAGCCAGCCCTGGCCGTTCCCCTCTTCCTTGATGATCGGCTGTTTCGCCGAGGCCCTGACCACAAAGATCGACCGGCAGGACGCCGAGCTTGAGGATGCCCGCTGGTTCTCCCGCGGCGATATCCTGCCCATGCTGGAGCGTCGCCACGCCACCCACGCCGCGCCCCCTGCCATTGCCATCGCCCACCATTTGCTGCGGGCCTATGCCATCCACGGCGAACCCGTCATCACCACCACCACATCGGACGCGCTGTTCGCCTGAGGGTGGCGCGAGGTTGCAAAAGGTTTGGGCGTCGGTGTGGGATTTGGCGTGACAGTGCGGGGCAGGCGAAGAAAATGAAAGAACGCAGCGTGGACAGGGTGCAGGCTGCGGCCGCAGAGGCAGGCCTTGCCATCGAGATCCTGACGATGCCCCAAAGCACCCGCACAGCCGAGGACGCTGCCGCCGCCTGCGGCTGCACAACCGCGCAAATCGTCAAATCCCTTGTTTTCGAGCGGAAGGGGGACGGCGACCTCGTCCTCATTTTGGTGACGGGGGACAGGCAGGCTGATCTTGCCAACGCGGGCGCTGCCGTTGGGGCCGCACTAACCCGCGCCGACCCTGGCAAGGTGCGCGATGTGACGGGGTTTGCCATCGGCGGCGTCGCACCGCTTGGTGGGGCACCGACCACGAACCCGGATGGCAGCTTTTCGT
>JBCDCF010000898.1:0-1561 GCA_039182345.1 Pseudomonadota bacterium | reverse complement strand
GTCCCACTCACAGTTTTCGGGGGCAGGCGGCATTGCCGGACGGCCGGTCGCGCCGACGCTGCGCCGTGGATCGAACGGGGAGGGTGGCCCCAGTCCTCATGCCGCGTCAACGCCCGCCATGACGGACAGTCTGATAAATGGCGCGCTGGGGTGGCAGAACTGCGCCGCCAGCGTCTTGCGCCGGCGGCCGCACTGTGCTTCCACCCGCCCGGGCCGCGCGCCAGTCAAAGGACGACCATGAAGATCAACGGCAACGAAATCCGCCCCGGCAATGTGTTGGAGCACCAGGGCACCTTGTGGGCCGCTGTGAAGGTGCAGCACGTCAAACCCGGCAAGGGCGGCGCCTTCGCCCAGGTGGAGCTGAAAAACCTCATCGACGGGCGCAAGCTGAACGAGCGCTTCCGCTCCGCCGACACCGTTGAGCGCGTGCGCCTTGAGCAGAAGGACTTTCAGTTCCTCTACGCCCAGGGCGACGATCTCGTCTTTATGGACAACACCACCTACGAGCAGATGGAGCTGTCCACCGACTTTGTGGGCGAGCGCGCCTCCTTCCTGCAGGACGGGATGACCGTCACGGTGGAAATGTACGAGGAAAAGCCCATCGGCATTTCCCTGCCCCAGCACGTGACCCTTGAGATTGCCGAGGCGGACGCTGTGGTGAAGGGGCAGACAGCCTCCTCAAGCTACAAGCCCGCCGTCCTTGAAAATGGGGTCAAGGTGATGGTGCCCCCCTTCATCGGCGCTGGCGAGAAGATCGTGGTCGACACGGAAGAGGTGGCCTACGTCCGCCGCGCGGACTGACCCGGCATGGCCCGTTC
The DNA here is from genome assembly GCA_039182345.1 of Pseudomonadota bacterium. Taxonomy (GTDB): domain Bacteria; phylum Pseudomonadota; class Alphaproteobacteria; order Rhizobiales; family Amorphaceae; genus Acuticoccus. The sequence continues at coordinate 743 of JBCDCF010000898.1, read as the reverse complement.
TGCCCTCCTCAACGTCATGGTTGGCGCGGCCGAAAAGGCTGGCCGCAATCTTGCCCGCGATTTCGGCGAGGTGGAGAACCTCCAGGTCTCCCGCAAAGGCCCCGCCGACTTTGTGTCCAAGGCCGATATGCGCGCCGAGGAGATCGTCCACGCCGAACTGTCGCGCGCCCGCCCCAGCTACGGCTTCCTCATGGAAGAGGGCGGCGAGATCAAAGGCGAGGACGGCCAGCACCGCTGGATCATCGACCCCCTCGACGGCACCACCAATTTCCTCCACGGCATCCCGATCTTCTGCGTCTCCATCGCGCTGGAGCGGCAGGGGGAGCTTGTGGCGGGCGTCATCTACAACCCCGTCACCGACGAACTGTTTACCGCAGAGCGCGGGCGCGGCGCCTATGTGAACGACCGCCGCCGCATGAGGGTGTCGGCCCGTACCGACCTTGCCGACTGCGTGGTGGCGACGGGCCTTCCCTTTCTCGGCCAGGGCAACCATCCAAGGGCGCTGGCGGAAATCCAGCCCTTGATGGGCCGTGTGGCGGGGATCCGCAGGGCAGGATCGGCCGCCATCGACATCGCCTGGGTCGCCGCAGGCCGCTACGACGGCTACTGGGAGCATGACCTCAACGCCTGGGACATGGCGGCAGGGATCGTGCTCGTGCGCGAAGCGGGCGGCTTTGCCACCGACGTGACGGGGGGCGAGCGTCCCCACCACACAAAATCCATTGTTGTGGGCAATGAAGCCG
>JBCDCF010000897.1:0-1567 GCA_039182345.1 Pseudomonadota bacterium | reverse complement strand
GGCCACCCCCGCCGATAGAGTAAATGGCTCGAACATTTGAAGGATTGTCCGTGCCGCCCTTTCGTCGCGTCGACCCCGCGCCCCATCGGCAATGAGCCAGCGTCCCAACGTCGATGTCGCCCGCCTGACGCGACACTTCCGTCTGATGCATGAGATCCGCGCCTTCGAGGAGGAGGCCATCGCCGCCTCCAAGGACGGGCGTGTCTTGGGCGCCATCCACCCCTCCATCGGCCAGGAGGCTGTGGCGGCAGGGGTGGTCACGAACCTGCGCAAGGACGACAGGCTCCTCTCCACCCACCGCGGCCACGGCCACACCCTTGCCAAGGGCGCCGACCCGCGCGCCATGATGTGCGAGTTGTTCGGCCGCGTCGGCGGCAATTGCGGCGGCAAGGGCGGCTCCATGCACATTGCCGATTTCGGCGTCGGAATGCTGGGGGCCAATGGCGTCGTGTCGGCCAACATCACCATTGCCGCAGGCGCCGCCCACGCCATCAAGCTGAAGGGCGACGACAGGATCGTATGCTGCCTCTTCGGCGATGGGGCCATCAACCGCGGGCCGTTTCTGGAAGGGCTGAACTGGGCCGTTGTGTTCCACCTGCCGGTCCTGTTCGTGTGCGAGGACAATGGCTGGGCCGCCACCACACGCACCAGCGATATGACGGGCGGCGAAGGTGCCGCAGCGCGGGCCAGAAGCCTCGGCCTTGCCGCAGAAACCCTGGATGGCAGCGACGTGGCCGCTGTGGACGAGGCGGCGCGGGCGGCCATCGACAGGGTGCGCGGTGGCGCAGGGCCGATGCTTCTGCACGCCGTCACCTTCCGCCAGACGGGCCACACCTCCTCCGACCCCGGCCACTATCGCCCTGCCGAGGAGGTGGCCAAGCGGACCGCGAGCGAGGACCCCATCACCCACTGCCGCAACGCATTGTTGCTGGCCGGCGTCCCGGCCGACGAGCTCGACGCCATCGCAAGGGACGCTGCCGCGCTGATGGCCGACAACGCCCGCTTTGCCTCAGACCAGCCCTATCCCGATGCCGATGGCGCGTTCGACGACGTGCAGGACGTGGGCTCGCCCCGTCACATGGCGTTCTGATGCGGGGACGGACGCGATGATCACCACCTACATCGACGCCGGCAAACGCGCTGTCGCCGAAGAAATGGCCCGCGACGCTGACGTGTGGTGCCTTGGCGAGGACCTTGGGCGCGGCGGCGTCTTCGGCCAGTATCGCGGGCTTGTGGATACGTTCGGGGCGGACCGCGTGTCCGATGCGCCCATCTCAGAGGCTGCCATCATGGGTGTTGCCGTCGGTGCGGCGATGACGGGGACGCGGCCCGTGGTGGAGATGCGCTTTTCCGACTTTGCCCTTTGCGCCGTGGATGAGTTGATCAACCAGGCGGCCAAGGCCCGCTTCATGTTCGGCGGCCAGTCAAAAGTGCCTTTGACGGTGCGCGAGCCCATCGGCATGTGGCGCTCGTCGGCCGCCCAGCACTCCCAGTCGCTGGAGGCGTGGTATGCGCACATTCCTGGGCTCGTGGTGGTGTGCCCGTCCACCCCTGCCGACAATCACGG
>JBCDCF010000896.1:0-1568 GCA_039182345.1 Pseudomonadota bacterium | reverse complement strand
GGTGTAGAGCTCCAGCGCATTGTCGATGGCGGGGAAGGAGATTTCCGCCGAATCGATGGTGCCAAGGCGCAGCGCCGTCATGGTGTCGGCAGGCGGAAGGGCCTGTGCCTCAACGCCGAGCTTTTGCAGGACCCGGGCGCCAAGGCCGAAGATGCGCATCTTCAAGCCTTCAAGGTCTTCCGGCTTTTCGATGGGGTTGGCGAACCAGCCCGATGCCTCCGGCACAAGAACCGCGCACAGCTCTGAGTGGATGTTGTAGCGGCCGGCCAGCTCGTTCCACATCTCGTGGCCGCCGCCTTCATAGTAAAACGCCACATATTCCTTCACGTCAGGCCCGAACGGCACGGCGGTGAAGAGCGCGGCGGCAGGGATGATCCCTTGCGCGAAACCAGGCGAGTACCAGCCGGCATCCACGGCGCCCGTGGAGACAGCGTCCCAGATTTCGTTGGAGGCGACGATGGCGCCGGGGTCGTTGAACTCGATGTTGAGTTCGCCGCCCGTCAGCGCTGAAACGCGGGGGCCAAGGTCCTTGCCCGTGTCGCCCAGAAGCGGCAGCGTTCCGGCATAGACCGACTGCATGATGAGGTCTTCAGCACTCGCCGACGTGACAAGGCCGAGGGCCGCGACGGCGGCAACGGTGGTCTTCAGCACGTTCATTCCTCCCGGTTTTTTAGGGGTCCGGCATGGGTGCCGGGGTTTTGTCGTTGTCATAGACGATGGGCCGCAGGGCGCACAATGCACCTTCAGGCCGCCGGCGCGGGCGAAAAGACGCCCCTCACCTTTTGCGCAATCTTTTCAGGCGTGATTTTGAGGACCGCCTCCATGGTGGGCGCATAGGCAATGGGCGCGCGTGGCGCCCCGAGCCGTGCCACCGGCGCTTTGAGGCCTCGCGCGGTCTCAGCAACGCTTGCGGCAAGCTCGGCCCCGAAGCCGCCAACGGCCACAGCCTCGTGCACCACAAGGAAGCGACCCGTTTTTGCAACCGAGCCAAACACAGCGTCCTTGTCCCACGGCCAAAGGGTGCGCAGGTCAATCACCTCAGCGTCGATCCCTTCGCCCGCCAGCGTGTCGGCCGCCTTCAGCGTCTCGTGGACAGCGGCCGACCATGTGACGATGGTGATGTCCCGCCCCTGTCGCGCCACGCGGGCCTTGCCGAGCTCAAGGGGGCCGGCATCGTCCGCCACCTCCCCTTCCAGCGGCCACAGGTTCTTGTGCTCCATGTAGACCACAGGGTCATCGCAGCGGATCGCGGCTTTGAGGAGGCCGTGATTGTCGGCAGGGGTGGACGGGCACACCACCACGAGCCCAGGAATGTGCGCATACCACGCCTCCAGCGACTGGGAGTGCTGGGCGGCGGAGGAACGCCACATGCCGATGGGCTCGCGCACCGTCAAAGGCACTTTTGACTGGCCGCCAAACATGAAGCGGGCCTTGGCCGCCTGGTTGATCAACTCATCCACGGCGCACAGGGCAAAGTCGGAAAAGCGCATCTCCACCACGGGCCGCGTCCCCGTCATCGCCGCACCGACGGCAACACCCATGATGGCAGCCTCTGAGATGGGCGCATC
>JBCDCF010000895.1:0-1581 GCA_039182345.1 Pseudomonadota bacterium | reverse complement strand
CGGGGATGGGCGAGCGCGCGTCACCCCACCTTGATTTCGCCGGCGAGGTGCGGGCCGCGGCGCGCCTTACCACCATGCATGCTGCGCGCATTCAGGACGTTGCGACGGCACGGCACGCCATCGAGGCCGGCAAGCTCGACCTTGTGGGGATGACGCGGGCGCACATGGCCGACCCTCACATCGTCAACAAGATCATGGATGGCGCGGAGGAGACCATCCGCCCCTGTGTGGGCATGGGCTACTGTATCGATTCCATCTACGCAGGCGAGGCGACCTGTGTGCACAACGCTGCCACGGGCCGTGAAGCCACCATGCCCCATGAGGTCAGGGCCGGCGAGGGTCCGCGCAAGACCGTGGTTGTGGTGGGGGCAGGTCCAGCCGGTCTTGAAGCGGCGCGGGTTGCCGCCGCCCGCGGTCACCGCGTTGTGGTGATGGAGGCGCAGGATCAGCCGGGCGGCCAGGTGCGCCTCACGGCCGAATTGAAGCGCCGGCGCGAGATCATGGGCATCATCGACTGGCGTGTGGCCGAGTGCGAGCGCCACGGCGCCGAGCTGCGCTTCAACACCTTCGCCGAGCGGGACGATGTTCTGGCCGAAGACCCCGACGTGGTCATCATCGCCACGGGTGGCATGCCCGACGCCAGCTTCCTTGAGGAGGGCGCCGACCTTGCCACCACCTCCTGGGATGTGTTGTCGGGCGCCGTCACCCCCACAAAATCCGTCATCCTTTACGACGACAACGGCGCCCACCCAGGCCTGACCGTCGCCGAGTTCATGGCAAGGGCCGGGGCCGCGGTGGAGATCGTGACGCCCGAGCGCGTCCTCGGACCTGAGGTTGGCGGCACGTCCTACCCCCCGTATTTCAAGGCATTTTCGGAGTTTGGCGTCACCGTCACGCTCAACTTGAAGCTTGTGGGTATCGCCCGAGAGGGCAACCGCCTCGCAGCCCGCTTCCATGACGAATATGCCGATCGCACGGTGTTGCGGGAGGTGGACCATGTGGTCATCGAAAACGGCACCCTCCCTTTCGACGACCTTTACTTCGACCTGCGTGAGGGATCGGTGAACCGCGGCGAGGTGGACCACGCCGCCCTCCTTGCAGCCCGCCCGCAGGAGGTGGTGCGCAACCCTTCGGGCACCTACCGTCTCTTCCGCGTGGGCGACGCCATCGCCAGCCGCAACATCCACGCCGCCATCTACGACTCCCTAAGGCTCATGATCCACATCTGACGATCAGCTTGTCTCACCGCCCATCCAACGGTCTCCCCAATCAGTTCCTTTGGAGAGTCAGGACCCTGTCATAGTTCCCTTCGGTCGTTCCACGAAAGTCCGCTGTTGCGGACTTTCGCATCCTTTGATGCCGAACTGCGGAACACCGCAGTTCGGTATCAAAGAATGCGGAAGTCCGCAACAGCGGACTTCCGGGGAACGTCAGGCTTCATCTCTCCAAAGGAACTGGATGGGGAGGCGTGTGGCTGGGTGGGGATGTCTATTGTCCCCTTACGGGTTGGCGGCGCGGTCGACGAAGGTTGTGTGGTGGTGGGATTGTTCTGCGCCAAGGGCTGTGGCGGCCTGGTTGGCG
>JBCDCF010000894.1:0-1583 GCA_039182345.1 Pseudomonadota bacterium | reverse complement strand
CGCCAACGCTTGGCGGAGACCTTTCGCAATGCTGGTCATTCCCTTTAGATTTGCCGCAGACGTTAGATTTCGGCCGGGCGAGGTGGATGCAGCTTCGTTTTCTCGACTGCGCGATGGATTTAGAGCGGCAGACCTTCAGTGTGTCGGGCGAGCGACGCCACCTCGAGCCGCAGGTCTTTGCCCTCCTTGCCCATCTGGCACAGCACCCCGACACACTGGTGACCCGCGACGAGCTGGTGGAGACCGTTTGGCAAGGCCGCATCGTGTCCGATGCTGCCATCCACGCAAGGATTGCTGCGGCGCGCAAAGCGGTGGGCGATGACGGGCGCACGCAACGGGTGATCGAAACCGTGTCGCGCCGCGGGCTGCGCTTTCTCGCACCGGTGACGCGCGAGTCCGCGAGCGAGGCGGCAAAGGACGCCGGCCTGCCGGCGGAGGGCGCCGCGCCACAGGCAGCCATCCGCTTCTGCCGCTCGTCCGACGGGACGCGCATTGCCTGGAGCGCGTCAGGCGAAGGCACCCCTATTGTTAGGGCAGGACACTGGCTGACCCATCTGGAACACGACCGTGCGAGCCCCATCTGGCGCCCGATCATCGATGCCTTCTGCGCGTTTTCCTCCTTCGTGCGCTACGATGGCCGCGGCAACGGCCTGTCGGAACGTGCTGTTGCCGACCTCTCAGTGGAGGCGCTGGCGTCTGACCTTCTGGCCGTTGCCGATGCGGCCGCGCTCGACCGCTTCACCCTTTACGCGACCTCCCAGGGCGTCCCTGTCGCGCTGGCGTTCGCCGCCGCCCATCCGGAGCGCGTGGCAGGTCTCATCCTGCACGGCGGGTTTGCTCGTGGCAGAGGCGTACGCTCGGCCGACGCAAAGGCCGTTGCACAAGCCTACGTCACGCTGATGCGTCAGGGCTGGGGCGCTGAAGGGTCCCAGTTCCTCCAGGCGTTCGCCTCGATCTTCGTGCCCGATGGGACGGTGGAGCAGATCCGCTCCCTCACCGAGCTTCAGCGGATTTCCGCCGATGCGGACATGGCCGTGCGGCTGCGGCAGGCATTCGATGCCATGGATGCCACCCACCTTCTGCCTCAGATCACCGCGCCCACCCTTGTCCTTCACGCCCGCAACGATGGTGTGCACCCTTTGTCTGAGGGCCTGGACCTTGCCGCCGCCATCAAGGGCGCCGAGCTGACGGTGCTTGAATCGCGCAACCACGTCCTGGTGCCGCACGAGCCGGCGTGGCCTGTATTTTTCTCCGCGGTCCGCCAGTTCGCCCAAGCCGTCAGCCCGTGAGTGTGGGCTCGCAAGGCCCACCGCGCTTCATGTGGGCAAAATTGGGCAAGGTGGACACGCCCCAGCGATGTGGGAAGCCTCTAGCCTATTGATTGCTGGGCGAGAAAAGGCTTGCCTTGTTTTTGACAAAGAGGTCGACTGGGGCCTGCCATCTCAGCAAACCAGGAGGGCTCCCCAAGGCCGCCGGCGACGGTGCCGCTGCCTTTTAGGAACCTGCGCCGGTCCACCCCCTCCCCGGTACGGCTGTCAGTTGCCGATGTGTCGGTCTCGTGCGAATCGCCGTCCGCCATGGGG
>JBCDCF010000893.1:0-1583 GCA_039182345.1 Pseudomonadota bacterium | reverse complement strand
CGGCGGGCGCCCCGGCGTCGACCCGTGACGCGGGACGACCCGGAGCGCTTCATCATCGCCAACACGGGGCTCGGGGCGCCTTCGCTGGTGCCTGAAATCACCCTTCATCTGGCAACCGATGCACTGCCCCTGTGGCACAAGACGGAGGAAGAGCTTGCCGAAGAGGGTTTGCCGCCGCCGTTCTGGGCTTTTGCCTGGGCAGGGGGGCAAGCGCTTGCCCGCCATCTCCTCGACCACCCCGATGGTGTCAGCGGCAAACGCGTTTTGGATGTGGGGGCAGGCGGGGGGATCGTCGCCATCGCGGCCATGAAAGCAGGCGCAAGGGAGGTGACGGCGAACGAGTTGGACCCGTTCGCCCTTGCCGCCATCGGCCTCAATGCGGCCCACAACGGTGTGTCCGTCGACGTGGTGGCAGGCGACCTTCTGGCCACCGACCCGCCGCACGACGTCATCCTCGTGGGCGATTTGTTTTACGAAAAGCCGTTGGCGGAAAGGGTGCTTTCATTCCTGCGGCGCGCAAGGGAGCGGGGCTCAACCGTCCTGATCGGCGATCCTGGCCGCACCTACTTGCCGCGCAAGGACCTGGTGCAGCTGAGCGTCCACCGCGTCCCTGTCACCCGCGCGCTTGAAGACACGGACATCAAGCGCACGGTGGTCTGGACGTTGCCGTAAGACCGTCGGGGCGGCCGCAGCGGGCAGCCCGACGGCACAAGCCTCAAGTCGGCTTAGTTGACCGATTCCAGCTTCAGAGCCGACACGCCGGCGGCAATGTTGGCGCCCGTCTGACCCTGCACCGACAACGGCTGCAGGAAGATGGACTTATCGAATCCACCCACGAGGACGTTGGCACCAACGCCGACGCCAGCGGTGGCCTCTGCGGAAACGCCATAATAGTGGCCTTCCAGTGCACCGCGCTTCAGGTCGGACGTCGGCGCGAACACGCCCCAGACGAGCTGGCCGCCTTCGGTGGCGCCAATGTCGACGCCGATCTTGGTGATGGACCCGTCGTAGACCTCATCGGCGGTCTTCAAACCGTCGAAGCGACACTCAAGGGTCTTGCGAGAGGCGACGATGAGGCCGAGCCCGCCGTCGATGTGGCAGGTGAGCGCGCCCACCTTCACGCCCATGTTGGCGTTGGCAGGTGCGGTGGGCCAAGCGGCGACGGCCCCGAAGAGGACGGCGGCCAGCGTCAGCGCATAGCGTTTCATGGATGTACTCCTGAATGGGGACGGATGCCCCGTCGTTACGATTTCAAACCGCCGCAGAACCGTTGGATCCTGCTGCACGCCTCCTCCAGCGCATCGGTGGCGGTGGCATAGGAAATCCTGAAATGAGGCGCCAGACCGAAGGCCGAGCCCTGCACAACGGCAACGCCCTCAGCCTCAAGAAGTTCGGTGACGAAGGTCTCATCATCGGTGATCGTGTTGCCCGAGGGCGCGGTTCGCCCGATCACCCCATCGCAGGAGGGATAGACGTAGAACGCGCCTTCAGGCGTCGGGCATTTGATCCCGTTCGACTGGTTCAGCATGGAGACCACAAGGTCGCGCCGCTCACGAAACACCTTATTGTTGGCGGCAATGTGG
>JBCDCF010000892.1:0-1586 GCA_039182345.1 Pseudomonadota bacterium | reverse complement strand
CGAAAACGTGTGGGCGCGCCATGAGCTGACCGCGGCTGCCTGCCGCGCCGGCGTGAAGGCGCTGGGGCTCGACCTTTGGCCTGCGCACGAGGACATCGCCTCGCCCACCTGCACCGCCGTTGCCATGCCTGAGGGCGTTGACGACAAGGCGCTGAGGGCCGCGGCGCGCGAGCGTTACGGCGTCGTCTTCTCCTCAGGTCGGGGGGAGACCAACGGCCGCCTCATCCGCATCGGTCACATGGGGCCGACGGCCGAGCCCATCTTCGCCACCGTGGCGGTGACGGCGCTGGGTGGCGCCATGGGGGCCATCGGCCGGCCAGTGGACGTGGGCGTCGGCGTTGCCGCAGCGCTCGCCGTCATCGACGCGGCCCGCTGACAGGACCACACGGATAGCCTTTGCGCCCGAAACGAATAAGGGAAGGACCACACATGACCTCGCTAGACGGAAAACGCGCCCTCGTCACAGGGGCCGCGCAGGGGATTGGCGCGGCCATCGCCCGGCGCCTTGCTGCCGACGGCGCCACGGTGATGCTGGCCGACCTCAACGAAGACGGCGTGAAGGCTGCTGCCGCCGGCATCGAAGGCGCGAGCGCCCATGTGGTGGACATTTCCGACGCCCAATCCGTCGGCGCGCTGTTCGGAGATGTGGACACGGCGGGGGGCGTCGATATCCTCGTCAACAACGCCGCCATCGTCCCTTTCATCGCTTGGGACGTTGTGGATCTTGAGCACTGGCGAAAGATCATCGACACCAACCTCACAGGCGTCTTCCTGATGAGCCGCGCCGCCACCGACATGATGCGCGAGCGTGAGGTGAAGGGCCGCGTCATCAACATCTGCTCCAACACCGTCTTTGCAGGAACGCCCAACATGGCGGCCTATGTGGCGGCAAAGGGCGGTGTTTTGGGGTTCACCCGTGCGCTCGCGACGGAGGTGGGCAAGTACCACATCACCGTCAACGCTGTGACCCCTGGCCTCACCGCCTCAGAAGGGGTGATGGCAAGCCCTCACAAGGAAGCATTCGACTTTGTGGAGATGCTTCAGGCCATTCCCGGCCACGGCACGCCTGACGACATTGCCCCCGCCGTTGCCTTCCTCGCGTCAGACGATGCGCACTGGATTTCCGGCCAGACGCTGAACGTGGACGCAGGCATGGTGCGCTGGTAGGCGCACCCCATCGGCGGCCCGTTGCCGCCGGCGCTCTAGCGCAACAGCGTGTTGATGTCGGGAAGGCTTCCGCCAGGCGGGCCGTAGATTTTTTGCAGGCCCTCGGTATCGCGCGGGCTAATCTGCACCGGCTGTGGGTAGCTGGCATTGTTGCAGTAGTTCATCACCGACTGGGCGTCGTAGACGGTCACGAACACGTCCCCTTGGGTGCCCTGGGGGGCGTCCTGGCACAGCCTGTCCCTGTCTGGCCTGTTGTGTTCGTGGGAGAAGCCCAGTGCGTGGCCGAACTCATGCACGGCAATCGCCTCGATGCAGTGGCGCCGCGTGGTCTGGCAGGACTGGCTCCAGTTGCCGAACGTGAAGTTCAGCACCATGCCGTTTTCCATCCCGTCGAGCTGACTGCCAAGGCCTTTTGTGTG
>JBCDCF010000891.1:0-1587 GCA_039182345.1 Pseudomonadota bacterium | reverse complement strand
GGTCAAAAAGTCCCGCGGGTTGGCCATGCAGTTGGCGCCGATGGGCCCGCGCTCAGGCACTGAGAAGACGCCACCATAGTTTTCGCAAATATAGCCGCGGGCCTTGTCGCTATCGAGCAGCACTTTGAACTTGATGCCCCGCGGGATGACGACGATCTCGCCAGGCGCCGCCTCGATGATCCCCATTTCGGTGAAGAAGGTGAGCTTGCCCACCTCCGGCACCATCAGCATTTCGCCGTCGGCGTTGTAGAACACCTCCGTGTCCATGCTCTCCGTCACCGCATAGGTGTGGATGGCATAGCCTTGCTGCGTGAAGACGTCGCCGCCGGTGGCAATGGTTCTGATGCCCGTCAAAAACGTGCCTGCGTCGGCTGGGATGGGCGCAGGGTCCCACCGCATGGGCGCAAGGGGCAGACCGCTTTCCCCGATTGTCGGAGCAGAGCGCCAATGGGGCAGATCCAAAGGCGTCATATCGGCAATGTGGCGCACCGTCGGGCGCATCCTGTAAAGCCAGGAGCGTTCGTTGGTGGGCCGCGGCGCTGTGAAGGGCGAGCCTGACAGCTGCTCGGCATAAAGGCCGTAGGGGCAGCGCTGGGGTGAGTTCTGACCGATGGGGAGCGCCCCTTCGATCGCCTCGGTTTCAAAGTCGTTGTTGAAGCCGGGCATATAGCCTTCGTTATACTTTGCGCGGCTCTTGGCAACGACGACCTCTTGGGGCGCCATATCCATGAGTTAACTCCCTTTCCCGTCTTGCGTTGTTGTGTCTGCGTCAGCGTTTTGCGGCTGCGGCCAAGGCGTCGGTCAAGATGTCCTGCTTGCCGATGTGGTTGGCCAGAACCAGGATGAGGCGTGCGTTGAAGGCATGGGTCTCGTCCTCCGATAGACCGTCGTGGGCCTTCAAGAGCGCGGCGTAGAAGTCATCGGTGCGTTCAAGATTTGGGGTCAGCGTCAAGGCGGCCATGGTCTCACGCCCTCCCGAGAATGCTAGAAAGGGCAGCGCTCACCGCCGCCTCGTCGTACCGGGGCCAGCGCCCCACAACGTGCTGGTCAGGGCGGATGAGGTAGACCGCCGACGGACAATCCCCCAGGTACCGGGCCTTCAACGCCCCTGAAGGATCGTCTGCCACTGAGACTGCAACGCGCCGGGCCGTCACCCCGTGATGCTCAAGGCTTTCGGGCGCATCGGCGTCCACCGCCAAAAGGCTGAACTGATCGCCGAGGCGCTCCAGCAAGAACTCCTTTCCCACGGGCGCGTCTGGGCACGGCGCGCCTGGGCGTGCCCCTTCAGGGCCGCCTGGGAGCCCGTCCTCGGCATTAAGGGGGGAGCCGTCGTAGATGGATGGGGTGGACAGGCGGCCTGAATTCACCAAAGGCCGCGCAAAATCATGGTGTTCCACAAGGTCCAGGACGGCGTTGCGAAACAAGGCATGGGCGGGCGAGCGGGGCGTGAGGAAATCCGCAGACCTTGTGGAGTTCTTGATGTTTTCCAGCGCCCCCAGCTTGCGCTCCTGGTGGTAGCTGTCGAGGAGGCGTTCGTCCGCTTTCCCGCCAATCACCAGCGCCAGCTTCCAGGCAAGATTGTCCGTG
>JBCDCF010000890.1:0-1589 GCA_039182345.1 Pseudomonadota bacterium | reverse complement strand
CTCCCTGAAAGGAAATGCTCATCTATCCCAGGATTAATTCTAGGGTGACGTTATCGTGTGTTGGAACTCCATGGTAATGTGCGGGCAGGTCATCATCAACCGCGTCAAGAACCCCGCCTATCCTGACGATGTGTGCGGTGTGGTCTACCAGAACCGCAAATGGTTCAACCGTTGCCAGTTTACCTTCGCCTGCGACCGCGTGCGCGATGTGGTGCGCGACAAGCCCGCCTGGGAGAAAGCCCAGAGAATTGCCAAGAGCTATGCCGAAGGTGAGGAGTGGCTTGCTGCCGTGGGCGCTGCCACCCACTACCACGCCACCCGCGTCAGCCCGAAATGGGCCCCTGTGATGAAGCGTGTGCACACCATCGACAGGCACATTTTCTACATGACGCGGGGCGGCGGCTGGACCTGAGAGCCGCCAGCGGCGCGCCCTGCAATGCGGGCATGCGCCGTCAGTGGTTGTGCTAGCACGCAAACTCCACGAGGATCGCGCGCTCAACAGGAGGGATGCGCGTGGCACGAACGTTCCCACTCCCCATCGTCCTGGCGTGTGGTTGCGCCATTGCGTTGATTTCCCTTGGGGAACGCAGCGCGCTCGGCCTGTTCCAGACCGATATGGTCACCGACAGGGGGTGGACGCGCGAGACCTTCTCCCTCGCCTTAGCCCTGCAAAACCTCGTGTGGGGGATCGGCCAGCCCTTCGCCGGCGCCATGGCTGACCGTTATGGATCGGCCCGCGTCCTCGCCGTTGGGGGCATTCTCTACGCGGCCGGTCTGTTGGGCACCACCATGGTGGAAAGCTCCGCCGGCCTTCACCTGATGCTCGGCGTCATTGTGGGCCTGGGGCTGTCGGCAAGCTCCTTCACCATCGTTCTGTCGGCCTTCGGGCGGGCGGTGACGCCCTCGCAGCGCTCCTGGGCGTTCGGGATCGGCACGGCTGCAGGGTCCATGGGGATGTTCCTGTTCGGGCCGATGACGGCAATCCTCATCTCCAACAACGGCTGGGTGGCGTCGCTCACCGCCTTCTCAGCCATCGCGCTGTTGATGGTTGTGCTTGCCATCCCACTCCAAGGTCGCTCCACCACCGATCCATCCGTGCCGGCGCAATCGCTTGGGGCGGCCCTGTCTGAGGCTCTGCGCTACCGCAGCTACATTTTGCTGGTGTTTGGCTTCTTCGTGTGCGGCTTCCATGTGGCGTTCATCATCGCCCACCTTCCGGCCTACCTTGATGATCTTGGCTTTTCTGCAAGCCTTGGCGGCTGGGCCATTGCATTGATCGGTTTGTTCAATGTCGCCGGATCCCTCGCGGCCGGTTATGTGGGCCAACGCTATTCCAAGCCCTATGCGCTGGCGGTCCTTTACACGCTCCGCTCGGTGGTGATTGCAGCGTTCGTCATGCTGCCGGCCTCTCCCACGATGGTGCTTCTCTTCGCCGCCGCCATGGGGCTGTTGTGGCTGTCCACGGTGCCGCTCACCTCAGGCCTTGTGGCGGTGATGTTCGGGCCGCGCTTCATGGCAACGCTGTTTGGGATCGTGTTTTTCTCCCACCAGGTGGGCTCGTTCCTCGGCGTGTGGTTGGGCGGGGTGAT
>JBCDCF010000889.1:0-1593 GCA_039182345.1 Pseudomonadota bacterium | reverse complement strand
TCGTGGCCCCATAGGCGCGCATATAGTGGTGGGTGAGAAGGGCGAAGACGGCGTTGGGTCCCCCTGCCCCATAGGGCCACACAGCCTCCCTGGAGACACGGGAGAAGTTGGCGACAAGGTCGACAAAGCTCGTCCCATCGCTCCTGTCGGCACCGATGACGGCCACGTGGTCCACATCACCCGCCATCACCATACGGGCGGCACGGCGGACGGCGGCAATGGCGCTTGAACCCCCCATGGGCGGCTGATCCAGATAGCGGCAGGAAAGGCCGAGGTGATCGCAGATCCCGAGCACCGAATCGGGCGCAATGGTGAGGCTTGCAAGACTGAGACCGTCGAGTTCGCCTGGAAGAATCCCCGCCTGGTCCAACACCCCTTTCAAGGCCATGGCCATCAGCGCTGGGACGGACCTGTCGGAGCGCCGCTCAGGCATCACCGTGAATGGGGCGGCAAGGACGACCCCTTGGTAGGCCTCGCCCATCACCGCCGCCGCGTTTTGAGGGCACGCAGGTCATGGGTGGTAGGCGCGTTCACAAGGCGCTGCGCCAGGTCTTTCAGCGCGCCGCGCTGGACCTTTTGTGTGGCCGTCACCGGTAAGGCGTCCACGAACGCCACATAGCCAGGAGCCTTGTAGTAGGCCAACTCCTCAAGACACCAGGCGACAATCGCCTCGCCGAGCGCCCTGTCGGCCGTACCGTCCACGTGGAGGCAGGCAAACACCTCCTCCCCGCGCACATCATCGGGGACGGCGGTGACGGCGGCCGCTTTGACGGAAGGGTGGGCGTTCAACACGCCTTCCACTTCCACCGCGGCAATGTTTTCGCCACTGCGACGGATGACGTTCTTCTTTCTGTCCACGAAGATCAGACCTTCGGGACCCCGGCGCACCACATCGCCTGTGTGGAAGTAGCCGCCCGCCCAGGCCGCCTCCGTCGCCGCCGGGTCCTTGTGATAGTGGGTGAAGAAGCCGAACCGAGGGTCCTCGCCGGCGCGGCGCACCAACAGTTCGCCTTCGCCGTCGGTGTCCTTGCCCTCATCGTCCACAATGCGAAGGTCCACCTCGGGCCCTTCCCGTCCAAAGCACTTTGTGCCGACGGCGCGCGGGGGGCGGTTCGCGGCAATGCACACGCCGGCCCCGGTCTCCGTCATCGCCCACGCTTCCACGAGGGGGAAGCCGAAACGGGCCTCGAAAGGGGCATGGAGGGGGCCTTCCACCCCTGCCCCAAAGCCAAAGCGGACAGAATGGGCGCGCTCCTCAGGAGAGGGCTCCAGCGTCATCAACATGGCCGGCATGACACCCAGATAGTGGATAGCGTCGGCCTTGGCGGCCACAACGTCCGCCCACCAGGAGCGCGGGTGAAACCTGTCCAGAACGCTGAGGCAGCCACCGACGGTCACCATTGCCATCAAGGAATAGGCAAGGGCGTTCATGTGGAAGAGGGGCAGTGGCGTCAGCATCCTGTCGCCATCGTTGAGCGCACACAGGCCGCCGGCGGAGGCGTACCACCGCCCCGCCTCCACGAAGTAGCGGTTGGACAGGACACACCCTTTCGGCGTCCCCGTGGTGCCTGACGTGTAAAGGAGCGCCGCCTC
>JBCDCF010000888.1:0-1597 GCA_039182345.1 Pseudomonadota bacterium | reverse complement strand
TTTCCGCAAGGAAGGGGAACTGATCCGCTCGGAGATGACCGACAAGATCACCCAGCTTCAGGTGGGTGTGGGCAAGGTGGCCGCAGGGGCCGTGGTGCTCCTGGTGGCGCTCATCGTCCTTGCCGATGCGCTTGTGGTGGCGGTTGCTGAGATCATCGGCGAAGTGCCCAACACCACCGAGAACACCGGCTGGGCCGCCCTCATTGTCGGCGCCTTCTTTGCCGCTGTCGGCGCGTTCTTGGTGCGCAGCGGCACCACCGACCTCGTGCCCCGCAATCTGACGCCGGACCGCACCGTCGATCAGGTGCGCCGCGACACCGAGCTTGCCAAGGACCAAGTGCAATGACCGAGAAGAGCACAGCCGACATCGAACGCGATGTGGAGCTTCAGCGCCGGGAAGTGGAAGACACGCTCGACGCCCTGCGCGCCAAACTCTCCACCGGGCAGATCATTGAACAGGCCACCAAGGCGTTGACGGGGGCCGGCAATCAGGGCGGGGAGCTTCTCTCCAATCTTGGCCGGCAGGTGAAGGAAAACCCCATTCCCGTGGCGTTGACGGGGATTGGCCTTGCCTGGCTTTTGACCAGCCAGTCGCGCCAGAACAAAGGGCCGGCGCCGTTGCCAGCCTCGCGTGCGCCTGTCCCCCTCGACGTGCCTCTGACGGCCTATGACAGGACGCGCTACCTTGCCGACGAGGAAGAGGTGGGCAGCGAGCGGGCCATCGCAAACCTCATTGCAGGCTCCTACGCCGTCTCCTCTGACGCGTCCGGCACCGAAGGGTCCGGCGCAAAGTCCTGGCTTTACGACAAGGCCAAAGTGGTCGCCGACCAGACGAGCCACGGGGCAGCCTACGTGAGCGAGCGCATGAAAGCCGGCGCCTACGCCGTCTCCGACACCGCATCGAGCGCTTACGACAGTGCCCGCACCGGTGTGGAGGATGCTGCCGTTGCCGTGCGCGGTGCCGCCGAGGACGCCGCCGACACGGCCGTGCGCTATGGCAGGCGCGCCCAACGGGGCTTCGTGGACTTTGTGAAGGAAGAACCGCTCATTGCCGCGGCCGTGGGCGTGGCCATTGGCGCGGTGATCAGCGCGGCCCTTCCCGCGAGCCGCACCGAAGACCGCCTCGTGGGTCCCCATAGGGACAAACTGCGTGACGACGGCGTCGCCTATGCCACCGACCAGGCCAAGCGGCTGGAGAAGGTGGCCGAGCGGACGGTGGAAAAGGCCAAAGAAACCGCCCAGGGCGAAGGCCTCATCCCCAAAGACGACGACACCACCGTCGCCGAGAAGGTCAAGTCCGTTGCCAAGGCTGCGGACGAGACGGCGAAGGAAGAAGCCGAGAAGGAAAAAATCGGCCAATCCTAAACCCTTCGCGTGTTTTGGATGGGACACGCGACAAAACGGGGTTGCTGGCGCAGACCATGCCCGGCAACCCCGTTCCGCCCTGCCAAATTTTAGCCATCAAACCTTCACCACACCTTTTTGTGGAACTTTTTTGCGCGTGGGGCGTCGCTTCCTAAAGCACGAGACACCATAGGAACCCTCATGCGACGTCTATTGCAGGCCGCACTATGTCTTGCGGTCCTCACCGGCTCTG
>JBCDCF010000887.1:0-1600 GCA_039182345.1 Pseudomonadota bacterium | reverse complement strand
GTGGAAGCGGTGATCTTCTACCTGATCGGCGGGTTGGTGGACCGGGCGGCCGCTGCGGGACCTGAGAACTTTTTCGCCGTGGAGTGGCCGCTGCTTGCCGTCCTCCTTGTGGCCGTCATCGTCCTCAAGCCCGTGACCCAGCTGATCCAGAGCGCGTTCACCTCGCTCGTGCTCGGCCCCGGCGTCATGTCGATGACCACGTGGCGGCTCCACCGCCACACCCTCGGCCAATCCATGAGCTTCTTCGAGGAGGATTTTTCCGGCCGCATCGCCCAGAAGGAAACGCAGACGGCCATGGCGCTCGCCACCGTCACCATCGATGCGTTCACCTCCGTCGGGATGCTCATTGCCTACCTGGTGGCGATGGCAGTGCTGCTGGGCGCGGCCGACCTTTGGCTGGCGGCTGTGGTGGTGTTGTGGTCGGGCGCGTTCGCCTGGGCGCTACGCTGGGGCATCCCCAAAGTGAGAAAGCGCGCCAAGGAGCGTGCCGAGGCCCGCGCCTCCGTCACAGGCCAAC
Organism: Pseudomonadota bacterium; assembly: GCA_039182345.1. GTDB lineage: Bacteria > Pseudomonadota > Alphaproteobacteria > Rhizobiales > Amorphaceae > Acuticoccus. The sequence goes on along the minus strand of JBCDCF010000887.1, from coordinate 1,083 downwards.
TTGTGGACACGCTGAGCCACATGAAGACCGTCAAGCTCTTCGCCCACGGCGCGCGGGAAGAGGAGAGCGCGCGGCAGGCCATCACCCGCTACCGCGATGCTGCCATCGCCTTCGGCCACCCGATGATGGCGATGCGGCTGATCCTTGCCATCATGAACATCATCGTCACGCTGGCGCTGGTTGGGGGCGCCCTTGCGTTGTGGAGCGTCGGCGAGGCCGGCCTTGGCGTTGTGGCGATGGCAGCGATGATGACACTGCGCCTCACCGCCATGTCGGGGTGGATCGCCCACTCAGCCCTTATACTGTTTGCCGAGCTCGGCACCATCGAAGACGGCGCGCAGACCCTTTCCCCCTCCCACGATGTGGTGGACAGGGAAGGCGCTGTGGACCCTGCGCCCGTGACGGGGGCGGTCGCCTTCAACACCGTCGTCTTCCAGTACGGCCGTGTCGTGGGCGGCGTGAAAGGCCTCGATTTTGCCGTCGCACCGGGAGAGAAGGTGGGGCTTGTGGGCCGGTCGGGCGCCGGCAAGTCCACCGCCATCGCGCTTTTGTTGCGGCTTTATGATGTGGAGGAGGGCACCATCACCCTTGATGGGCGCGACATCCGCACACTGACGCAGGACGGCCTGCGCAGGGCCATCTCCACCGTCACCCAGGAGACGGCGATCTTCAATCGATCGGCCCTCGACAACATCCTTTACGGCCGGCCCGATGCCACCGAGGAGGAGGCGCTGGAGGCGGCCCGCAAGGCCCGCGCCCACGACTTCATCGCCCACATCCGCGATGCGAGGGGCCGGGAAGGCTATGGCGCCCACCTTGGTGAGCGGGGGGTGAAGCTGTCCGGCGGTCAACGCCAGCGCATCGCCCTGGCGCGGGCCATTTTGAAAGAAGCACCCGTCCTGGTGCTAGACGAGGCCACCAGCGCCCTCGACTCCGACGTTGAGGCATTGATCCAAGAGGCTCTCGACCGAGTGATGGACGGCAAGACGGTGCTCGCGATTGCGCACCGGCTCAGCACGATCGCACGTATGGATCGGATTGTGGTGATGGATGAAGGCCGGATCGTGGAGCAAGGCACCCACG
>JBCDCF010000886.1:0-1611 GCA_039182345.1 Pseudomonadota bacterium | reverse complement strand
GTTCTGGGTGCCGGTATGGTGGGGATTTCCACGGCCATCCACCTGTTGGACCGCGGCCGCTCGGTGGTGTTGGTGGATCGGCGTGGCCCTGCGGAGGAGACATCTTACGGGAACGCAGGTCTCATCCAGGCCGAAGCGGTGATGCCTTATGCCTTCCCCCAGGACCTTGGCGTCGTCCTCGGCGTGTTGTCGGGGCGGCGGACCGATGCGCGCCTCCACTGGCCCTCGCTCCCCGCCATCGCCCCATGGCTGGTGTCCTACTGGCGGCACGGCAGGTCGAGCGCCGTTGCAAAAACCGCCGAGGCCAACGCCCCTTTGATTGCCCGCGCCTTGCCTGAGCATCAGGCCTTGATGGCCCGCGCAGGGGCCGAGCATCTGGCCGTCGCCTCTGGGTATTTGCGATTGCTGCGCACCGAGGCCGCGCTCACTGCCGAGGCCAGCGCAGCCGAAAAGGTGAGGGCGCGCTTTGGCATTCCTTTCACGGTTCTGGATGCGGACGAACTTGCCCGTGCCGAGCCGCACCTGTCGGGCGACCTTGCCGGCGCCATCCACCAGCCAACGCCAGTGCGCGTCATCGACCCTTCCGACCTTGGCAAAGCCTATGCCGCCCTGTTTGCGGCCGAAGGGGGCACCTTTGCCCACGGCGATGCCATGACCTTGAAGGAGGAGGCGGCGGGATGGACCGTTGCAGCGGAGGGCGGCGTGGTGCGCGCACGCGATGCGGTGGTCTGCCTTGGCCCTTGGTCGGCAGACCTCTTGCGCGCCCGCGGCAGGCGCGTGCCGCTGACCGTCAAGCGCGGCTACCACATGCACTACGCCGCGAAGAGAAATGCTGTGTTGAACCATCTGGTGGTGGATGAAGCGAACGGCATTGTCATCACCCCCAACAAGCGGGGCATTCGCCTCACCACGGGGGCGGAGTTCGCCCGCCGCGATGCACCGCCCACCCCCGTGCAGTTGAGAAAGGCCGAACCCATTGCCCGCGCCCTGTTCCCCCTCGGCGAGCGGATCGAAACCACCCCCTGGATGGGGGCGCGCCCCTGCCTGCCGGACCTTTTGCCGATGATCGGCCCCGTTCCAGGCAAGCGCGGATTGTGGGCGAATTTCGGCCACCATCACCTCGGCTTCACCCTTGGCCCCGCCACGGGCCGCCTCCTTGCCGAAGCCGTATGCGGCACCTCTCCCTACACCCCGCTCACGCCCTACCGCGTTGACCGCTAGCCTCGGCGGCCGTGGCATTTTGGTCTGCGCCGTTTCAACGCGTTGAGGGCCTATCTGCGCGGTGTCCCTAGGTCAGGGACACCGCGAGAGGGGTGTGCGACGGGACGGGATTGTGTCGATTGCCACCCCCACGACACAGCGGCCTGTTGCAATGCACCGACACGCGGTCTATGTGGGGCGTCCCGGCGGTCACAACCCGCCACGTGAGCCTCACGCAAACTGCACCGGCGCCGGTAGCTCAGCTGGATAGAGCACCAGACTACGAATCTGGGGGTCGGGGGTTCGAATCCTCCCCGGCGCGCCAATAAAATCAAAGACTTAGACGATATATCGAGGCCTTACTCCAAGCGTGGGGGCTTTTCGGGGGCACAGCCGCCGATAACCTGCGAG
>JBCDCF010000885.1:0-1612 GCA_039182345.1 Pseudomonadota bacterium | reverse complement strand
GGCGACCAGGCCGATGGGATTGGCGCGCGCCTTGCCCCTGCCCTTGCCCATGTGGACGAACGCCAGGCAAGGGCCATCGTGGAGGCGGTGATCGGCATGCCGCACCACGCCTCCGTGGGCGGGCGCACCGCACGCGACATTGCCGAGAGGATCATGGACCAGGCCGCCAATGCGGCAACGGGAGATGTGCGCGCTGCCGCAGTGATCCAGCGCTACCTTGCCATTGACGTGCCTTTGTCCGTGGCGGCCGACACCATCGCAGCTTTTGCCCGCGAGGAGGGGCTTGCGCTTGACGGTGCGGTGGAGGCGTTTGCGGCCCGCACCAGGGCGATGGACAGGCGCGGCATTGCCGTTGACACCATCGCCTTCCAGGCAGGGTTTGCAAGGCGCCTCGGCTATTACACAGGCTTTGTGTTTGAGATGGTGGACCCGCGCCAGGCAGGGGCCGAGGTGATTGCCGGTGGACGCTACGACAAGCTGATCTCGCTCCTCGACCCTGAGCGCTCGCTCCCTGCCATCGGCTTTTCGGTCTGGCTTGACCGCTTGCCGGGGGCGCCGTCGGCCCAGGTGGCGCCATGAGTGAGTTGGTCCTCGCCGTCCCGTCCAAGGGTCGGCTGCAAGAGCAATCCCTCGACACCCTCAACCGCTCAGGCATGAAGGTGGGGCGGGCCCGCGGCGGCAGGGAGTATCGCGGCCGCATCCCTGGGCTCGACGGTGTGGAGGTGGCGTTCCTGTCCGCCTCGGAGATTGCGCGCGAGCTGGCCCAGGGGAACGCTCACCTCGGCGTGACGGGCCTCGACCTGTTGCACGAGACCGTCGAGGACGCTGCGGAGCGGGAGCGGCGCTTTCACATCGTCACGCCACTGGACTTTGGCTGGGCCGATGTGGTGGTGGCCGTGCCCGAGCGGTGGATTGACGTCGACACCATGGCCGACCTTGCCGACGTTGCCGAGATGCACAGGGCGCGGCGCGGGCGTGCGCTGAGGGTGGCCACGAAGTTCGTCAACCTCACACGGCGCTTCTTTGCTGACGCCGGCGTCGTGGATTACCGCATTGTGGAAAGCCTCGGCGCCACGGAAGGAGCCCCTGCTGCGGGAGCGGCCGAACTGATTGTCGACATCACCACCACCGGTGCGACGCTGGCCGCAAACCAGCTCAAAGTGTTGGCCGACGGCGTAATTTTACAGTCCGAGGCCCACTTCGTTGCCTCGCGCGTTGCCCCCTGGAGCGATGCGACCCGCACGTCCGCAGGGGTGATTGTGGACAGGATCGCGGCCGAAATGCGGGCCAACGCCATCCTGGAGCTGCGCGCGGTTTTGGCAGACCCTGTCGCCATCCTCGCCAAGGCGTTGGCGCAGTTCGAGGCGAGTGCGCCCTTCGGGACGGATGGCGTCCCCCTCACCCTCCACGTGGAGCGCCGCCGCGCATCGGCTTGCGCGGCCTGGCTGCGCGAAGAGGGCGCGCGCTCGGTGGTGATCACCCAGGTGGCCGACGTTTACGAGGACAACTCGCTCACCGGCTCGCTTCTGTCCGCCCTTGGCTGATGCCTGTCAGACGTGCTGACCGCCATTGACGTGAATTTCCGCCCCGTCCTCCTACGTCAGCGGTGCGG
>JBCDCF010000884.1:0-1618 GCA_039182345.1 Pseudomonadota bacterium | reverse complement strand
AGCGACGGCATTGTCAAGCGAGGCGCCGCGGCCATAGCCGGCACGGCGCATGGCCTTCACGTCCTTCAGGCGGCCGAAGGTGCGGGCCGGGGCAATCTCCTGCGCGAAGGTGTCGGCGGTGAGGTCGCACACGACGCGCTGGATGCCTATGGCAGCGTCCGCAAAGTCGATCCCCACATCAAACCGCCTGCCCTCATGGGGGATAAGGGTGGCGAACGCGTCCTTCTGGCGCACCGAAACAGGGCGCAGGACCCGCAAGGGGGCGATGGTGCCGCTTGGCGTCACATGGGGCCGGAGGGCGGCGAGGAAGGGGGCGGCACTGCCATCAAGGATCGGCAGTTCTGGCCCCTTGATCTCCACCCGCGCCTGCCACAGGCCAAGGGCGGACAGGGCCGACATCAGGTGTTCGACCGTTTGAACCTTGAAGCCTTGCCCTTCAAGGACGGTGGCAAGGCGAGTTGCGGTGACATTGCGCCAGCTGGCCCGCACCCCCTCCCCGCCCACAGGCGCGAAAACAATCCCCTCCTCCCACGGCATCACAGACACAAAAACGTCGGCGCCCGTGTGGACGCCGACGCCTGTGAGCCTGACGGGCTCGGTGAGGTGGACCGTTTCGATCAGTTGGCTTGCCGGCGCAGGAAGGCCGGGATTTCCAGCTGATCGTCGTCCATGGAGCGGGCCGCAGGACGGCTGCGCGATGCGGGCTCATGATCGGCGCCGCGGGGGCGACGGGCAGCATCGGGCTTGGGGCGGGCCCTGCGGGGACGAGGGGCCTCTTCCTCCATCTCGTCCATATAGATGTCATCGTCCTCAGGCGGGGGGAGCCTGCGGCGATCCTCCTGGGCCGGGGCCGGAAGGCGGGCCTGGGCAGGGCGACGGCGGGGGGCGCGGGGCTCCACCTCGTAACCCTCCTCCTCGTCCTCTTCCTTGCGGGAGAGGCCGTTGGCGATCCGCCTCAGGAGGCCGACGGAGCGGCGCTCGTCACCATCGCGGTAGTCATAGTCCCGGGCCGAGGGGGCCGCGGGACGGGCGCGCTGGGGGCGTTGGGGCTCCGGCGCGATCTGCGGGGCATCGTCCACGTCATCAAGATCGTCGTGGTCGTCGAGGGCGGCCTCGTCGAACACGGGCGCTTCGTCGACGGGCTCAAGCTCGTCGGGATCGATGTCGAAGTCCTCAAGGCCCGCGGCGACCGCGGCAACGGCGGCCTCGCCAGGGTCGGCCAAGGCGGCCGGCGCACCGTTGGAGGCTTCCTTGCGGGCGGCCCTGTCGGCGAAGGAGACGACCCGGGTGTCCTTGGGCTCAGGCATGACGCCCACAGGGTCCTGATCGATCCCCGTTGCGACCACAGAGACGCGGATCACACCGTCGAGGCTGTCATCGAAGGTGGCGCCGAAGATGATGTTGGCATCATCGTCCACCTCTTCGCGGATGCGCGTCGTGGCCTCGTCCACCTCAAACAGGGTGAGGTCCTTGCCACCCACCACTGAGACCAGGAGGCCCCGTGCGCCCTTCATGGAGGTTTCGTCCAGGAGGGGGTTGGAGATGGCCGCTTCAGCCGCCTGCATGGCGCGGCCGTCGCCTGAGGCTTCGCCCGTGCCCATCATCGCCTTGCCCATGT
>JBCDCF010000883.1:0-1626 GCA_039182345.1 Pseudomonadota bacterium | reverse complement strand
GGGCGCGGCATGAAGGAGAGCTGAAGTTCGCGAGCGATCTCAAGCTCCTGCTCCAGCCCCGCCAGCCTCTCTCTTGTGACGATGGAATCCTGCAGATCCTTGATGAGTTGGGTGAGGCGGTGGTGCTGGGTGGTGATGCGCGCCGACATGCCTTCAAGGACAGCTGCCAGCATCGACAATTCGCTGTCGGCCTTGCTGCGACGGTCACCGGCATGGGACGACCCCCCCATGGCGGTGTCGAGGTCGGCAAGGACCTGGTCGCGCCCCTCATCGTCAAGGGTTTCGGCAAGGCGTTGGAGCTGGCGGCGGATCACGCGCTCCTGGCGTCTGCGCTGGCGTTCGATGGCCTCGCCCTGTTCTGACAACAATAGCGCGTTGCGGCGAAAGACAGTGACCGCTTCGGCAATGCGTTTGATTTCGCCGCTCCCCACCGCCGCATCGAGCGCCACCTGTGTGTTGCCCTTTGAGAGACCGTCAAGGACGGTGATCGCCCCCTCAAGCGGCCTGAACGCTTGGCGCAGATAAAGGTAAAGGCCGATGGCGATGATGAGCGCGATGACGATGGGCACGAAAAAGCCCACCCGCTCCAACAGGCGCCGTGCGGCAAGGCTTTCTGTGCTGTCGCGCAGGGTGACGAGGGTGCCTGCCGCCCCGGAAATGAGGTCGTCCACAGGGGCGCCCACAGCAAGGATGAAGCGCTCACCCTGCATGACCACGTCCGTGCTTTCAGAGCGCGCCGGAAGGTCCGGGGCAACGCTGGCATAAAGGGCAGGGTCGGTTCCCTCCACCATCTGCCCGCGCAAGGAGACGAGGTAGGCGGGCTCCTCCATGCTTTCGGAGAAGGCGGTGAGGACGTCCTTGGCGTCTTCGGCGATGGCGACCAAGGCGGCCGGTTCACCGCGGATCGCGGCAAGGCGGGCAGCGGCGACAACGTAGCGGTCCGGGCTTTCCTGCCGCAGCCCGCCCACAAATGGGCGCCCATCCAAAAGCGCGTTGATGGACTTGGTGCCAAACAGGGGCCGCCCGAGGATGTTGACTTGGTTGGCGAACAGAAGCTGCGCGCGCAGGTTGATCACCTGGACGATCCTGCCGGGGGGCAGAAGGTCGGGGGAATCGGCGACGACAACGGCAATCTCCTCACGCGTCATCAGTGGTGCGGCGATGGACAGGCGCACGGCCAGCTCGTCAGCCACTGTGCTGAGATCGGCGGCTTTCGCGTCCACCATGTTCTTCCAAAGGGAGCTCTGGCCGTCGATGGCGATTTCCGCAAGACGGTCCTGTTCCAGCTGCGATCGCAGGACACCCAGCGCAGCAAGCCCGCCGATCACCATGATCAGCGCGATGGTGAGAAAGATGGTGATGCGGCTGCGCAGCAACATCGCCTAGGCGTCCCTGTCGGCGATGGCCCTGCCGCCACCCGTTGAAAGGGTAAGGGCAAGAGCTGCCACCAGCACTGCCGCTGTGACAGGCACGACGGTGATTTCCGTCCAGTAGCTGGCAATCTCGATGAGGGCGGCGGCAAGGGCCCCGGTGAGAAGGGCAAGGGCGCCCGGCCCCGTGAACCCGCCGGCCCGTGCGGCGCTGACGGCAAGCCCCAGCCCCAGCCCCAGCGCCATGCTGACGACG
>JBCDCF010000882.1:0-1629 GCA_039182345.1 Pseudomonadota bacterium | reverse complement strand
GCGGGCTTGGCATCATGATCCCCCCGTCCGTGCCCCTCATCATCTACGCAACGGTGGCGGAAATCTCCGTCGCCTCGGTCTTCCTTGCCGCCATCGGGCCGGGGCTCTGCCTTGCAGGGGCGTTTTGCGTCTATGTGGCGGTGATCGGCGACAAGGTGCGCGACCCCGAGATTGCCGCAAGGACCGTCGCCACACGGCCCAAGGGACGCGCCCTTGCCAAGGTGCTGTTCCGCGCGCTTCCCGTGGTGGCGCTGCCTGTCCTCATCCTCGGCGGGATCTATAGCGGGCTCTTCACCCCCGGTCAGGCGGCGGCGGTGGCTGTCGCCTATGCCGCAACGCTGTCGCTCACCCTTTACCGCGACCCTGACATGCCGGCCATGTGGCGCATGGTGGCCGATTCAGGCCGGCTTGCTGCGGCGATCCTCCTCATCATGGCCGCCACATCAGTGTTCGGCTACATCATCACCCAGAACCGCATTCCCAACGAGTTCGCCACCTTCATGGGGCACGTGGGGGTGACGACCCTCCTCTTCCTGTTGATGGTGAACGGCCTTCTTCTCCTGCTCGGCTGCTTCTTGGAGATCATCTCGGTCATCTTGATCACCCTGCCCATCTTCCTGCCGATGCTTCAGGAGTTGGGGATCGACCCTGTCCACTTTGCCATCATCATGATCTTGAACATGGAGCTCGCGGTCATCACACCGCCCATCGGGATGAACCTGTTCGTCATCTCCTCCATCTCCAACACATCCATCGTCCAGGTTTTTAGGGGAACGCTGCCGTTCGTTGCCATCATGGTGGCCATGCTGGCGTTGATCTCCATGTCGGAAGGTTTCGCCCTATTCTCCCTCCGCCTGCTTGAATAGGCCGCCCGCGCCCTTGCGGACGGCCTGTCGCCCTTACACGTAGGCGCGGATGCCCATCGCGGTGGTGCCTGTGGCGAAGATGCGCTTCAGCGCACAGGTGATCACCTCACCGTCGTAGACATCCACCGTCTCTGTGTTGCCCAGAAGCGATGTGAAGGTCAGCGTCCCGCCTGTGTTGATGCGCACGGCGCGCGCGCCGCCGTGGGGAAGGTCTGCCCCGTCGTCGGGCGTCACATCGTACATGTGAAGGCCTGTGGCGTTGTAGCCTGGCGCGTAGGATTGGAAGGCATGGCTCATACTGGTCTGGCGTCCTTTCTGCCGGGTCCTGTTGCGGGCGCCCGCAGCAAAGCCGCACACGAGGTGACAGATCGCCCACCCGGGCCTTCGATCCAATGCCGCACCAGCGGCCCCGTCGCCTTGCCCATAGCCGTCTCCACCGCCCCGCATACCGGCAACGCCACAATCGCGCTCCGCCCCAAGAGTAGTGGTGTGGGTGGGGTGGGGGATAAGTGTCGGGCCTTGCCTCGCGCAGTCGCCGTATGGGGCCGTGCGAAGCCTCTCCCGCCTATGGTCCATTCTCCCGCAGTGCGTGGCTCGGGTCAACCCCGAAGAGCGCAGCGTGGGTTGAGGCGAGCCACGCACTGCGGGAGAATGGACCATAGGCGGGAGAGGCTTCGCACGGCCCCATACGGCGACTGCGCGAGGCAAGGCCCGACACTTATCCCCCACCCCACCCACACCACGACTCTTGGGGCGGAGCGCG
>JBCDCF010000881.1:0-1629 GCA_039182345.1 Pseudomonadota bacterium | reverse complement strand
CGCCCGACCACGGCCCGACAGCGACGGGTTGGTCATGAAGTATTCGTGGGCGTTGATGGCCTCCTCCCCCGGCGCAACGGCCACCCTTTCGTGGGTGCCGTCGGGCAGAACGTGCCAACTTTGCTGGTTGTCGCGCAAAGACGCCACCATGATCTGTTCCAAGATCTGCTGATGCACAGTTTCGTTGTCGATGGGCACCAGGGTTTCCACACGTCTGTCCAAATTGCGCGGCATCATGTCCGCCGAGCCGATGTAGACCACAGCATGGCGCGAGGGCAGTTCGTCACCATTGCCGAAGCAAAAGATGCGGCTGTGTTCCAGGAACCGACCGACGATGGATTTGACGCGGATGTTGTCCGACAGCCCAGGAACACCGGGGCGCAGGCAACAAATGCCGCGCACCATGAGGTCCACCTCAACGCCGGCGGCGGACGCATCGTAAAGGGCGTCGATGATTTTCGGGTCCACGAGGGAGTTCATCTTCATCCACACAGCGCCTGGCCGGCCTGAGCGGGCGTGCAGAATCTCACCCTCGATGTGGTCCAAAATCCTCTTGCGCATGGTGATGGGGGAGACCGCCAGGCGCGACAGCTCGGCCGGCTCGGCATAACCGGTGATGTAGTTGAAGACGCGGGCCACATCCTGCGCAATCATCACATCGGAGGTGAAGAAGCTGAGGTCGGTGTAAATCTTCGCCGTGATGGGATGATAGTTGCCCGTGCCGATGTGCACGTAGGTGGCAAACTGTTGCCCCTCCCGGCGCACCACCAGGGACAGTTTGGCGTGGGTTTTCAGCTCCAGGAAGCCGTAGACCACCTGAACGCCGGCGCGCTCCATATCGCGCGCCCAGCGGATGTTGGCCTCCTCGTCGAACCTTGCCTTGATCTCAATGAGCGCCGTCACTGACTTGCCGGCCTCTGCCGCAGCAATCAACGCGGCAACAATGGGGCTGTCGTTGGAGGTGCGGTAAAGGGTTTGTTTGATGGCGACCACGTCAGGATCGACGGAGGCTTGCTTCAGAAACTGGACCACCACGTCGAAGGATTCGTAAGGGTGGTGGATCACCATGTCCTTCTGGCGAATCGCCGCAAAACAGTCGCCGCCCTGGTCACGAACGCGTTCGGGAAATCGAGGCGAATAGGGCTGGAATTTCAGGTCCGGCCTCTCCAGTGACACCAATTGCGACAGGTCTTTCAGGGCCAACAGCCCGTCGATGACCATGACGCCCGAATCGTCCACCCCCAGCGCGGCGGCCACGAATGCCCTCAAGTCAGCGGGCATGGAGCCCTCCACCTCAAGGCGCACCACGCTGCCCCGTCGTCGTCGCTTCAGCGCGCTCTCGAAGGTGCGCACCAGGTCTTCCGCCTCTTCCTCGATTTCAAGGTCGCTGTCGCGGATGACCCTGAAGGAGCCCGTGGCCAAAATCTCGTGGCCGGGAAAGAGGCGGTGGATGTTGACGCGGATGGCATTGCCGAGCGCGATGAAGCGCGCCTTGTCAGCCTCCCCTTCAAGCCTGATGAACCGCTCCACCTGCGCAGGGATGCGCACCAGCGCCACACGCATTTCCCGCCCAGGTTCCTTCAGCTGAAGGGCAAGGGACAATGACAAGTTCGGGATGAACGGGAACGG
>JBCDCF010000880.1:0-1638 GCA_039182345.1 Pseudomonadota bacterium | reverse complement strand
GAGAAGGGCCGCAAGGATCGCCGGGCGGGGAGCGCCGAGCTGGGATGCATCAAGAGCGATGATGGCATCAAGGTCGCTGGCGCTCGCCTTGCGGATGTTCGAAGCGCGCGCATCGCACGGTTGGGGAGGGGCGGCCCCCGCCAAGCGTGTCAGTGTGAAGGTGTCGGCAAAGCCAAGCTTGCGGTAGACCTCGCGGCCCTCTGGCGTCGCATCAAGGCCAACCGCGATGGCCTCCCCGCGCTCCCTCGCAAGGGCCTTCGTCATCAAGCGCGTGGCATGGCCTTGTCGCCTGTGGGCCTTTGCCACCAACACCATGCAGATCCAATCGAGCCCATCGCCATAGCGAAGCACACCGCAGGTGGCCGCAAGGCTCTCCCCCACAAACGTCCCCTCAACGAGGCCGTTCTGAAGGATCATCGCCCAGTCCTCAGCGGTCTGGTTCCAGGAGGCTTCGGTGGACAGGGCAAGACAGGCCGCCCCGTCAGCAGGTGTCAGACGACGGGTGGCGAAGGGCGCCGTCAAGGGGTGTAGTGGCAGCGGCGCATGGCCTCAAGATCGGGCATCGCGCCTGAGGCAAAGCCCGGTCCATCCAGCGAGCCAATGCCGATCCGCCCATTGAAGAAGGACATGCGCACGGCCCCGTGGCTGTCCTCGTAAAGGTCGCTGTGGGCGGACAGGAACGCTTCCTGCTCCTCCCGGCTGACAGCGGACAGGCCGTTCACATAGTGGTGGCCGTTGCGCTCCACATGGGTGCAGCCGATGAGGGTGGCGAGCGCAAGGTCCTGCTGGACGGCAAGGCCTGCCTGTGTGGTGAGGTCCTCCGCCGACATGAAGTAGCGGTTGGTCCCTTCTTCGGCATTCCACTTGGTGCACCGGGCCTTGTTCAACAGCGCCTTGTAAAACCCTTTGCACGACTTGGAGGAGACGCCTTGATAGCCGAGCGCCTTCGCCTCCACGAACGCATCCAAGGTGCCGTCCGATTCGTCGATCTCGATGGGTTTGCGGTTTGAGAGGGAGGAGACGTCTTCGCTGAATGCCTTGGCGCGGGCGATGGGCTGCTCGATGAAGAGGATGCTCCCGCGCAGCCGTTCGAGGGCTGGCGTTTCCTCCATGGCATCCCACAAAGCGGCGATCCCATCCACGGTGGCGTACTGCTCGTTCCCATCAAGGGTGGCGCGGTAGCGCGTGGGCAATTTGTCGAGCACGCCTGCGATGGCCGACAGGCGGGCAATGTCCGCCTCCACATTGCCGCCCACCTTCAGTTTGAAGTGGTCGACGTTCGTTGCGCGGATCACCTCCTCCAACGTCTCGGGAAGGCCGTCGTCCACCCTTGCGCCGTCCGCGATGTCGGCGCTGGTGATGGGGTCCACCATGCCGACGGTGTGGCGGGCGGCAATGACCGGTTGCGGCGACAGGTTTGCCAGGAAGGCGTCCATGTCGAAGCCCTCAAGGTCGGGCGTCAGCGCGGTGGTGAGGTCGAACAGGTTGGTGCGCGCGGCCTCAAAGATGCTGACGCCGTGGTGGCGTGTGAGCGCATCGAGGATGGCTTTATCGAGCTGCGCAGGGCCGAAGCTGGCCACAAGGGGTGGCAGTCCCGCTGCCTCGGCGGCGTGCGCGATGGCAGGTGTTGCCGCGGCG
>JBCDCF010000879.1:0-1641 GCA_039182345.1 Pseudomonadota bacterium | reverse complement strand
TGGCCCTGCGCGACCTCACCGAAGAGGACGCCAAGGAGATCGAAGCCTCCAAGCACGACCTTGCCTATGTGGCGCTCGACGGCACCATCGGTTGCATGGTGAACGGGGCCGGTCTTGCCATGGCTACCATGGACATCATCAAGCTTTACGGGGCCGAGCCCGCCAACTTCCTTGACGTCGGCGGCGGGGCATCGAAGGAAAAAGTGACGGCCGCCTTCAAGATCATCACCGCCGACCCCCAGGTGAAGGGCATCCTCGTCAACATCTTCGGCGGCATTATGCGGTGCGACGTCATTGCCGAGGGCGTGGTGACCGCGGTGAAGGAGGTGGGCCTGTCCGTCCCCCTCGTGGTGCGCCTTGAGGGCACCAACGTGGAACAGGGCAAGGCGATCCTCGACGATTCCGGCCTCGACATCACAAGCGCGGACGACCTTGACGACGCAGCGCAGAAAATCGTCAAGGCGGTGGGCGCCTAGCCCTTGGCGGGCAGCCTGACGACCGGCAGGGGCGACCAGCCCCTTCACGTTCTGGGCTATGCAGGCTTCTGGCGACGCACGTTGGCGATGCTCCTCGACATCGCCTCCGTCGCCGCCATCCTCTACATGATCCAAACCTTCACGTTCGCGCCCCTTTACACAGTGGAGGAGGCGACCGGATCCATCAGCGTCGATGTCAGTCCCCTTGCCGTGGCCGCCGTCTTCGTGTTCTGGGCGTTGTGCGTGTGGCGGTTCTCCGGCTCCTTCGGCAAGGCGTTGATGAACATCCGCGTGGTCCGTGCTGACGACCTGGCGCCGCTGAGACTGCCACGCGCCCTCGGCCGCACGTTCTCTTACATCGTGTCGGCGATGCCCTTCCTCATCGGTTTCTTGTGGGTTGGGCTCGACGCGCGCAAGCAAGGCTTTCACGACAAGATCGCCGGGACGGTGTGCCTTCACGTCCAAAGCGAGCACACGAATCCACCGCAAGCATAGAGTTTGCCTCGCGTCTGCGTTGCCAGTCTTCCTGTGGAGGGCTAGAAGGCCGAAGCGCGAACCGGCCGACGGTGACCGGTTCACCGCGCAAGACGATCTGAACCCTTTCGGCACGGCCGTCCGTCCGTGCGCCCCCCGTCCAAAGAGCCCGCCAATGTCCATCCTCGTCGACAAGAACACCAAAGTGATCGTCCAAGGGCTGACGGGCCGTACTGGGACCTTCCATACCGAGCAGGCGCTTGCCTATCACGGCACACAAATGGTCGCGGGCGTCCACCCCAAAAAGGGCGGCGAGACGTGGACGGGTGCCAACGGCAATGCCGGGCCGCTGCCCATCTTTGCCACCGTCAGCGAGGCGAAGGCGGCGACAGGGGCCAACGCGTCGGTGGTCTACGTGCCGCCTGCGGGGGCGGGCGCTGCCATCATCGAAGCGATCGAGGCGGAGGTCCCGCTGATCGTGTGCATCACCGAAGGCATCCCGGTGATGGACATGGTGAAGGTGAAGGCACGGCTCGACGCCTCCTCCTCCCGGCTTCTGGGCCCCAACTGCCCGGGTGTCCTCACCCCGAACGAGTGCAAGATCGGCATCATGCCCGGATCCATCTTTCGCGACGGGTCGGTGGGGATTGTCTCGCGATCAGGCACGTTGACGTACGAGGCGGTGTTTCAG
>JBCDCF010000878.1:0-1646 GCA_039182345.1 Pseudomonadota bacterium | reverse complement strand
TTCAGCCTTTGAAGGCGCACGGCGGTTTCGGCCGCCATCAACGCGACGGGCAGGCCGTTCATGACAGGGGCCTCGGCGATCCTGTGGGCCCTCACGCCGGCAAACAAGAGCATGGGGATGCCGCCGCCCGCCACAATCACGTCGGTCCCCTTGGCCACAAGCGGCGCGGCGAGGGTGTCGAACTGGCGCTTGGTCTCCTCGAAGGCGGACCGGTCATGGAAGGCGGCCATGATCTGCCCTGGCTCGAACACCATCGCCGTCACGTCCTTCACGCGGTCCTTCAGGCCGTAGGTCCCCACCTGCCGCTCGATGTAGGAGACAAAGCGCGGATTGATGGTGACCACCGCGACCCTTTGGCCCAGCTGGCAGGCGTGGAGCATGGATGCCTCCCCAAGCCCTATGACGGGAATGCCGACGGCCGCCCGCGCTTCGTAAAGGCCTGCGTCCTGAAAATGGCCCACCACGAAGGCATCGTATCCCTCGCGTTCGGCGCGGATGGCGTTGGAAATCATCTCCCTCGCGCAACGAAACTCCACCAACGGGTGGGCGTACGAGTTGAACGGGGTGATGCCGTGCACCTCCACCTCAGTGCCTGGCGCGGCGGCTTCCCCCAGGTGCTTGCGCAGCGCCTGCCAGTAGGTGGCGCCGTTCTCTTCGTCCACGTAGGACTGCCAAAAAATCCGCATCAATCGCTCCCCGTTGCCGGACCGTGCCTGCCATGTAACAGATGACACAGAACAGGCCGAAATGGCCGAGACGAGGGAGTTTTGTATGAAACGGTTGATTGTAGCGGCCATCGCCGCCGCGACGCTAACAGGCGCGGCCAAGGCCGAAGAGGTGCTGACCGCCGTCCACGCCTTCCCCACAAGCCTTGTCTACACGAAAAGCTTCCTGGACTTCGTGGACAAGGTGAACGAGCGGGGCGAGGGCGTCGTGCGCATCGACGTGCGCGGCGGGCCGGAAGCCATCGGCATGTTCGAGCAGCCTGCCGCCGTGCGCGATGGGATTGTGGACATGGTCTACACCCCAGGCTCGTTCTATGGCGGCATCGTCGCCGAGAAGGACGCTCTGGTCGCCTCCAACATGACGGGGCCCGAGGCGCGCGAGTCCGGCGGGATCGACTTTCTCAATCAGATCCACCAGGACAAGATGGGCGTCTATTACCTGGGCTGGATGGACTCAGGCGTCCCCTTCAATTTGTGGATGACGGAAGAGCCTCAGCTGGACGCGGACGGAAACCTCGACATTTCCGGCGTGAAGCTGCGCGGCAACCCCATCTACAACGCCTTTTTCACCGACTATCTTGGCGCGCAGGTTCTGAACCTTCCCTCCACCGAGCTCTACACCGCCCTTCAGCGCGGCACGGTGACGGCAACGGGGTGGACCTCCATCGGGGTGATGGACCTTTCCTGGGACGACTATCTGAAGTACCGCGTCGACCCGCAATTCTTCTCCACGGACCTTGGCGTGATCGTCAATCTTGAGAGCTGGAACAACCTCTCCGACGAGGCCAAGGCCATCCTCCAGGAGGAGGCGATCGCCCACGAAAAGTCCTCCATGGAGGCTTTGCAGGCGCGCATCGAAGAAGAGTTCGCCGAGCTTGAGAACCGCGGCCTTCAGGTGGTGACCCTGGAGGGAGAGGCGGC
>JBCDCF010000877.1:0-1648 GCA_039182345.1 Pseudomonadota bacterium | reverse complement strand
GGCAGGCCGAGGCGGGGGTGGAGGACAGTGCCGCCCGTCTTGCCGAAGACATCCGCGCCAAAAGCAAAGGCACAAGCGACCCCGTCCTGAGAGAGGCTGCGGCCGCTGCCGCCGGACCCGCCGTCACCTGGCTTGGCGAGCGTCATGGCCTGCCGTTCGAGCTGGTGGACGGGTTCGTCTACCCAGGCCACACCGCCCGGCGCATGCACGCCATGCCGGAACGCACAGGCCGGGCGCTGATCGACAGGCTGCGCACCGCGGCGGAAGGGGCGGGCGTGATGATCCTCACCCATGCCAAGGCGCACACCCTTTACGTGGAGGATGGGAGGGCGGTTGCCGTCGGCCTCACCCGTCCCGACGGGGAGGAGGTGGTGGGCTGCCGCGTTCTTGTCGTGGCCACCAACGGCTATGGCGGCAACAAGGCGTTCGTTGCCAGATACATCCCCTCCCTTGTGGACGCTGTCTGGTTCGGCCACGACGGCAATGACGGGCTGGCGCTTTTGTGGGGG
Organism: Pseudomonadota bacterium; assembly: GCA_039182345.1. Taxonomy (GTDB): domain Bacteria; phylum Pseudomonadota; class Alphaproteobacteria; order Rhizobiales; family Amorphaceae; genus Acuticoccus. Next base: position 1,139 of record JBCDCF010000877.1, on the reverse strand, counting down.
GAGGCGTTGGGGGCCGACCTTGCGCACCTTTCGGGCCATCAGGGTCACGGCGCAGTGGCCCACCCCCACGGCATCTTGATCACCTGGGCCACCAACTCTGCCGGCGGCTTCCAGGTGAATGGCGAGGGTGTGCGCTTTCACGACGAGACGGCGGGGTACTCCGAAGCCGGCGCACAGGTGATGGCCCAGCCAGACGGCCTCGCATGGTCGGTTTTCGACGGCAGGATTGCCGACATTGCCCGCCAGTTCGAGGACTTTCGCCACGCCGAGGACGTGGGCGCGGTTCTGGCCGCTGACACGCCGGAAGCCCTTGCGGAGCGCTTCGGCCTGCCGACCGCTGCCTTTGCCGCAACCATTGAGGAGACGCGCAGGCTGGCCGAGGCGGGTGAGACGGACGGCTTCGGCCGCACCTGGTCCACACCGCCTCTGGAGGCGCCCTTCATGGCGGTGAAGGTGACGGCGGCTCTCTTCCACACCCAGGGCGGCCTTAGGACGGACGCCCACGCAAGAGTGCTGAAAGGGGGCGCGCCACTTCCCAACATCCTTGCCGCAGGGGGCGCCGCAGTGGGCGTGTCGGGGCCTGATGCCTCAGGCTACCTGTCAGGCAACGGGTTGTTGACGGCCGTTGCCATGGGGCGCACCGCCGGCGAAAGCGCCAAGCGGATGGTGAAGGGCGACCGGCTGGACTGATGGGACTTTAAAGGCCCTTTGGGTGGGTAAGGAACTCCTCGAGCACCCAGTCCGGCGGGCGGGCGAAATCGCTGCGGCGGCTCGCCTCAAGGCCGTTCAGCCGGCCAAGGCGCACGGCGGTTTCGGCCGCCATCAGCGCCACAGGCAGGCCGTTCATCACGGGCGCATCTTTGATCCTGTGGGCTCTCACGCCGGCAAACAACAGCATGGGGATGCCGCCGCCGGCGACAATCACGTCCGTCCCGCTGGCGACAAGGGGTTCGGCGAGCGTGTCGAACTGGCGCTTGGTCTCCTCAAAGGCGCCGGCATCGTGGAAGGCGGCCATGATCTGCCCTGGCTCGAACACCATTGCCGTCACGTCCTTCACGCGGTCCTTCAGGCCGTAGGTCCCCACCTGCCGCTCGATGTAGGAGACAAAGCGCGGATTGATGGTGACCACCGCGACCCTT
>JBCDCF010000876.1:0-1648 GCA_039182345.1 Pseudomonadota bacterium | reverse complement strand
GTGACGGCCATGATGGTGCGCTCCCGTCCGGGCGACTTCGCCCAGGCGATGATGGACCTTGGCGCAGGCGTGTGCACCCCGCGCAATCCCTCCTGCGGGATCTGCCCGTTGAGGCGCGGTTGCCGTGCCCACCGGGAAGGGACTGTGGATCAATTCCCCGTGCGGGCGGCGAAGGCTGCCAAGGCGGACTGGCAGGGCGTTGCCTTTGTGGTGCGCAGGGCCGACGGTGCGATCCTGCTGCGCCGGCGGCCCGAAAAAGGGCTTTTGGGAGGGATGGCCGAGGTGTTCGGCTCCTCCTGGGGGGAGGCCCCCTTGGAGCCTCTTGCCCACGCACCTTTAAGGGCGGACTGGCAGGAGGCTGGCGCTGTCAGCCACGTCTTCACCCACGCGAACCTCACCTTGACGGTGTTTGCCGCCAACGCAGGCCCCTCAACCAAAGCGCCAAGCGGAGGGTACTGGCAGGCTCCTGAAGAGGCGGGGTTGCCGACGGCCATCAAGAAGGCCGTGGAGCGGGGGCTTGCCATGCTGGATGGGGCACCTGAGGCGGCCGCGGCCGGCAAGGCGCCACGCGCGACTTCAAGAAAGGCGCGAGCGCGCTAGATCGTCAGCAACGCCATGCTTAACGAGGTGCAACGATGACCCGTTGTCTGACCAAACTGATGGCCGCCCCCCTTGCGGCTGGCGCGCTTCTTCTGTCCGCCGCTGCCGACAGGGCCTATGCCGACGCCGAGCGGTTCGAGATCGACACCACCCACTTCTCCATCGTCTTCAGTGCCGACCATATCGAGTACGGCAACACCTGGGGCATGTTCCTCAGAGGCGGCGGATCGTTCATGTACGATGAGGACACGCAGGACCTGTCGGACCTGTCCGTCACCATCGAGACCGCCAGCGTCTTCACCAACAACGACCGGCGGGACGAGCATGTGCGCTCGGAAGACTTTTTGGATGCCGACGCCCACCCCGACATCACCTTCGTCATGACGGGGTCGGAGAAAGAGTCCGACACCACGGGCAAGGTGATGGGCGACCTCACCGTCCGCGGCGTCACCAAGCCTGTCACGCTGGATGTGACGCTGAACAAGATCGGCCCCTACCCGTTCGGCAACAACTACGTGGTCGGCGTGACGGCGAAGACCATGCTGAAGCGCAGCGATTTCGGCAGCACCTATGCGCTGGAGGGCAATCTTGTGGGCGACGAGATCCCCATCATCATCGAGCTTGAGGCGATCCGCCAAGACGACCCTGCCTGAGCGCACCACCAAGCGCCAACACAAGAGCCGGCACCCGGCCATGACCGATGGGAGAGAGCGATGCAACTGACCTGGTACGGCCACTCGGCCTTCGCGGTGGAGTTTTCAGGCACGCGCATCCTGATCGACCCGTTCCTGTCCGGGAATCCGAAATGGGATCAAGGCTGGGAGGGGCCGGCCGAAGGCGTCTCCCACGTCCTCCTCACCCACGGTCATGACGACCATGTGGGCGACACGGTGGCCATCGCCAAGGCAACGGGAGCCATGGTCGTCGGCGCGTTCGAGGTGTGTCAGCACTGCGCGGCCCAAGGGGCGGAGAACATCAACCCAGGCAACCATGGCGGGACGGTGGATTGCGGGCCGTTCACGGTGTCGTTCGTGAACGCCCTCCATTC
>JBCDCF010000875.1:0-1655 GCA_039182345.1 Pseudomonadota bacterium | reverse complement strand
GCCAGGGAAATGGCGGGCGGCGAGGAGGACGCGGCCGCGGTGGTTTTCCAAGGCAACGTCGGCGCCGTCGGCAATGAAGTGCACGGCCGCATCCTCAGGGTGGATGAAGACCGAAGGTTTCCCCTCCTTCTTCTGTGAGCTTGGCGTCTCGTTGAAGGTGGAGTTGAGGAAAGAGCGGGCAGGCGCCGTCACCAGGCGGAAAGGGTGCTCGGCGGTGGCGCTTTCAATCACGTCCCACTGGTCGGGGAAGCGCGGCATTAGGGCGGTGGGACCCATGGGGCCTGCATTGGGCGCAGCCACCTCAACCCAATCCGGGCTGAACCGAAACCGCCCGTCGGGGTAGGCAAAGCCGTTCAGGTAGTGCGCCTCCTGGAAGGGGGGCTGGAAGTCGATGAAACCGTCCCGCTTCAGGGCGACAAGGTCGAGGCCCGAGGCCGTCACCATCCAGTCGATGTGCGCCATGGCGCTCATCTCAAAGCCAGGGTGCTCGGCACCGACGCGGCGGGCAATCTCGCTCTGGACGAAGTGGTTGTCCCGGCATTCACCAGGCGCCTCCACCAACTTCGGGCCCAGAAGAATGTACTGGTGGCCGCCGCCTTTATAGATGTCGTCATGCTCGGTGAACATGGTCGCCGGCAGGACGATGTCGGCCATCGCCGCCGTTTCCGTCATCATCTGCTCGTGCACAACGGTAAACAGGTTTTCGCGCGCAAACCCTTGCCGCACCAGGTCCTGCTCGGGCGCGACGCTGACGGGATTGGTGTTTTGGATCAGCATTGCCGTCACAGGCGGGCCGCCTTCAAGGGCGCTGTGATCGCCTGTCAGGATGGCGCCGATGCGCGACTGGTCGAGCCGGCGGGTGGAGGGGTCCACCACGTCGCCCCCCTCGATCATGGTCTTGTCCAGCTTGTAGATGGCGCCGTTGTTGTGGAACGCGCCGCCCCCCTCGTGCTGCCAGGACCCCAGCACGGTCGCGATGGAGGACGCCGCGTGCATGGCAACGGTGCCATTGCGCTGGCGGGTGAAGCCGTAGCCGAGCCTCAGATAAGTCCGCTTCGTCTGCCCGAGGAGCGCCGCGAAGGCCTCGATCTCCTCCACCGAAAGGCCTGTGATGGCGGCCGCCCACTCCGGCGTGCGGCCTTCAAGGTGCGCCTCGAGGCCTGCGGGATCGTCGGCGAAGCGGGCCATATAGTCGCGGTCGGCATAACCGTCGCGGAAGGCCACATGCATCACAGCACAGGCAAGCGCCGCGTCCGTGCCAGGACGCAGGATCAGCGCCATGTCGGCCTGCTTGGCGGTGTCGGTCTGGTAGACATCCACCACCACGATCTTCGCGCCGCGGGTTTTGCGCGCCTCCACCGCATGGGTCATCACGTTGACCTGGGTGGCAACGGCATTGGTGCCCCAGATTACCAGACAGTCCGCCAGAGCCATTTCGCGCGGGTCGGGCCCTGCAAGGCGCCCCGTTCCGGCAATGAAGCCCGTCCAGGCCATGTTGGTGCAGATGGTGTCGAACTGGCGCGAATAGCCCTTGGTGTGGCGCAGACGGTGGATCCCGTCGCGCTGAACGAGCCCCATGGTGCCGGCGTAGTGGTAAGGCCAGACCGCCTGTGCCCCGTCCCGCTCTTCCGCGGCAAGGAAGGCATCGGCAATGC
>JBCDCF010000874.1:0-1656 GCA_039182345.1 Pseudomonadota bacterium | reverse complement strand
CGAACGGGTCGATGACGCCGCTGTGTAGGTAGAACTGCCCTTCGGTGATGTAGCCTGTGTTGTCCGGCACAGGGTGGGTGACGTCGTTGCCCGGCATTGTCGTCACCGTGAGGATGGTGACGGAGCCGCCCTTGGCGTAGTCGCACGCCTTCTCGTAACGGCGGGCCAGCTGGGAGTAGAGGTCGCCCATATAGCCGCGGTTGGAGGGCACACGCTCCTGGCTGATGCCCACCTCCTTCATAGCGTCCGCATAGGCGGTCATGTCGGTGAGGAGGACGAGGACGCGCTTGCCCTCCTCCACGGCAAATTTTTCAGCAACGGCGAGCGCCATGTCAGGCACCAGGAGGCGCTCCACAAGGGGGTCCGACGCCTGGTTCACGAACATCACCGTCCGCGCGAAAACCCCAGCATCCTCGAAGGATTGGCGGAAGGTGTGATAGTCGTCGAAGATGAGGCCGAGGCCGCCGAACACCACTGTGTCGGCATCGGCCTGGATGCCGATGCGCGCCAGGAACGGGTTGTAGGGCTCGCCCGACACCGAGAAGATGGGGATCTTCTGGCTTTCCACCAGCGTGTTGAACACGTCGATCATCGGCACATCGGTGCGGATCATCTTGCGCGGGACCACACGTTCGGCAGGGTTCACCGAGGGTCCGCCGATGGTGTAGCGCGGCTCTGAGGAAAGATCCGGCCCGCCGTCGATGGAGACGCCCGCACCGTCGAACACACGGCCCAAGATGTTGCCTGAGAAGGGCACCTGCATGGGGTGGCCGAGGAAGGTGACGGTGGCGTCGGTGGAGATGCCCTTGGTGCCTGAATAGACCTGAAGGGTGACATCGCTGCGGTCGATGTTGATGACCTGTGCGAGGGAGCGGGCGTTCTCATCGCCCTCAATCACCGCAAGGTCGCCGAACCGCACCATGGTGTTGGAGCCCTCGCCGGCGGGCACCTGGACCGTCAGCGTGTCGCCAACGATCTGCAGAATGCGGGAGTATCGGACCAGATCACGAACCATCGCGCACTCCCGCCTCCCGCTTGACCGGATGTTTCATCTAGAGATTGGCTGTAGGGTTCGACATAAGGGGTTTCGCGACCCACGCAAACAGGCGATGCCACCTGCGGCGCGCGTGCGATGGGTGGTGCCGGGTCGACGATGGCCTAGAGGACACCTAAATCGTTGACGCTATGGGGATGGAGCCACTGTCATGCCGGAACGTCATGATCGCCTCACCAGTGTGTGGCTAGGGCTCGGCTGTGTGGCCTTCAGCCTGGCGTTTGCCTGTGCGGCGCCGTTCGCCGGCCTTGGCGCTTCGGCGGCTTTGCTGATGGGCTTGCGGCCCATGGTGGCGGCTGTGGTGTTGGGCTGGGCGGCCAACCAGGCTGTGGGCTTCGGCTTCCTCAACTATCCGGTGGACGGGCACAGCCTTGCCTGGGGCCTCGCGCTAGGGCTGTCAGCGATTGGTGCCGGCCTTGCGGCACACGCCATCAGGACGGTCCAGCCTGTGGCGCTCTGCGCAGCGGCAGCCGTTCTGGCAGCCTTCCTGGCACAGCAGGGCACGGTGTTTGCCGCCTCACTCATCCTGCCGTCCCATCCTGACGCGTTCGCACCTGAGGTGATTGCCGGGCTGTTTGTGACCAATTTGCTGGGGTTTGCGG
>JBCDCF010000873.1:0-1656 GCA_039182345.1 Pseudomonadota bacterium | reverse complement strand
GGCGGCGGCGGCACCCAGCGCCTTGCCCGCAGGATCGGCCCCAACCGCGCGTTCGAGCTTTTGGCGACGGGCGAGGCGCTGCCTGCGCAGACCTTTGCCGACCTTGGCCTTGTCTCCCACCTCACCGATGGCGATCCCATGGATAAGGCGCTCGCCCTTGCCACCACCATGGCAGGCCACGCCCCTGCGGCGCTGAAGGCCATCAAGTCCCTCACCCAGCTTGCCGGAGAAAGCGCGCTCGGCGCTGCGTTGGATCGTGAGGCGGAGGCCCTCCACCACCTGTTCCTCACCACCGATGCCCGCAAGCACATTGCCGCGTTCGCCGCAAAGTCCGAAGCGCGGCGGGCCGAGAAGGAGGCCAAGTCGTGAGCCAGAAAGCCCTTGAAGACGTTGTGATCCTCGACTTCTCGCACCTTCTGCAAGGCCCGTTCGCGACCCTTCTTCTGGGCGACCTTGGGGCCAACGTCATCAAGGTGGAGCGGCCCGGGCAGGGCGACCTGTTCCGCACAATGACCTTTTTCAACAAGTGGGTGGGCGGCAAGGAGAGCCCCAATTTCCTCGCCTGGAACCGCAACAAGCGCTCCCTTGCGCTGGACTTGAAAAACCCTGAGGCCAAGCGCGCCGTGTTTCGCCTGGCGGCGAAGGCCGACGTTGTGGTGCAGAACTTCCGCCCCGGCGTGATGGCGCGTCTTGGCTATGGCTATGAGGATTTTCGCGCCGTCAATCCGCGCATCATCTACTGCTCGGGCTCGGGCTATGGCGAGGACGGCCCTTACGTGACCCGCCCAGGGCAGGACATGTTGATCCAAGGCCTTTCGGGCGTGATGGCGGCCACAGGCCCTGCCGACGGCCCGCCCATTCCGGTGGGCTCAGGCTTTGCCGACCAGATCGGCGCCATGAACATGGTCTACGGCATCCTCTCCGCCCTTTATTGGCGCGAGCGCTCAGGCGAAGGGCAGGAGGTGAAGGTCAATCTCCTCGCCGGCCTGATGGCCCACCAGATGCAGGAGTTCGTGGCCTGCCTCAACTTCGGCCAAGACTTCGAGCGCCCGAAATCGGGCATCGGCCATCCCGGCATGGACGCCCCTTTCGGCGTCTACCCCACCAGCGATGGTTGGGTGACCATTGCCATGAGCCCCTTCAAACGCCTTGTGGAGGTTTTGGACGCCCCCGACCTTGCCCAGTACGACGACCGCGCCGCCCTTTACGACAAGCGGGACGAGGTGTGGGAGAAGATTGCCGCCCACACCAAGCGCTTCGCCACCGCCCCTTTGATGGACAAACTCTTGGCCGTTGACGTGTGGTGCGGCGAGGTGCGCAGCCACACCGAGGTGGCCGACGACCCGCAGGTGAAGCACATCGGCGCCATCACCAGCTACGAACACGACACCGCAGGCACGGTCAAAACCGTTGCCCCCGCCATCGGCATGAGCCGCACGCCCCCCACCATCGACCGCCCCGCCCCTCTGGTGGGTGAGCACACCCGCGAAATCCTCGCCGAGTTCGGCTTCCACCCCGGCGAAATTGATGCCCTCGTCACCAGCGGCGCTGCCGCCCAGGCCGAGTAACGCGCCATCACCTCACCAAAGAATGCACCCACCGCTCCACGCGCCTCCCCCACAGTTCCTTTGGTGAGTCAGGACCCTGTCATAGTTC
>JBCDCF010000872.1:0-1682 GCA_039182345.1 Pseudomonadota bacterium | reverse complement strand
GTGAGCCTTGCGCCAGCTTCGGCAAGGTAGCGCGCAAGGCCGTAGCCGACGCTGCCAAGACCCTGGACGGCAACGTGCACCCCTTTCAGGCTGGTGCGACCGAGGGCGACTTCGGCCGTGCGCATCAACCCCACGAACACCCCATAGGACGTGGTGGGAGATGGGTCGCCCGTTCCGCCAGTCTCCACAGGCGTGCCCGCCACATGGCGCGTTTCACGCCGCACAAACGTCATGTCCGCCGGGGTGGAACCCACATCCTCGGCAACGATGTACTGGCCGGACAGGCCGTCGATCACGCGGCCGAGGGCGCTGAAGCGCTCAGGCGTCTTGGTCTCGCCAGGCGACAGCATCATCACGCTCTTGCCACCGCCGAGGGGAAGGTCGGCAACGGCGGCCTTGTAGGTCATTCCCCGGGACAGGCGCAGGGCATCGGTGAGCGCTTCATCGGCGCTCTTGTAGGTCCACACCCTGCAACCGCCCAAGGCCGGACCGCGATGGGTGTTGTGGATGGCAATGATGGCTTTCAGACCGCTCGTCTCGTCAAAAGCGAACACAACCTCCTCGTGAGCGTCGAATGAGGGGTGATCGAACATGGCGTCTCTCCCACAGGCACAAACTGGCGCACGGGACTGAAATAAGGCACCTAAGGCAGAACCGGCGTGACGCAGGTCACAGCCTTAGACCCCGGAAGGCCCCGTTTGGACGCTTCGGCAAAGCCCGCCTCGGCCACCCCCCGCCCCGTTCGCGAACGCGATGCGGAGCGCACCCGCGCCGCCATCCTCGCCGCGGCAACGAAGGAGTTCACGGCGAACGGCTTTGGCGGCGCCAGCGTCAATGAGGTCGCGGCGCGCGCGTCCATCAACAAGCGGATGATCTATCACTATTTCGGCAACAAGGAGGGACTGTTCCTGGCCGTTCTCGAGGCTGCCTATGCCGACATTCGTGCCTCAGAAACTGCGCTGGAACTTGCCCACCTCGACCCGCCGGAGGCGGTTCGCCGTCTCGTCCGCTTCACCTTTGACTACTTCGTTGCGCACCCTGAGTTCTTGAGCCTTCTCAATACGGAGAACATGCACGGGGCCCGGCACCTCAAAACCTCAGACAAGATCAAACAGATGCACTCCCCGTTCGTGGGGACGCTGGCCGAACTCTTGCGCCGCGGCGCCAAGCGGGGGGAGTTTCGCGGCGATGTGGATGCCATCCAGATCTACATTTCCATCGCCGGCCTGTGCTGGTTCTACCTTGCCAACCAGCACACCCTGTCCACCGTTTTCGACCGCGATCTGGGCGCCGAGGAGGCCTTGTCCACCCGCGTCGGCCACGTGGAAGAGGTGATTCTTGGCTACCTGCGGCCGAATGAGGCGCTTGACTCTGGCCGGGGCGCAGACCTAACGTAACCAGATGGTTACTTGGAGCCGGCACAAGACCGGCGGCGCGACGGACCGGGAGGAATGCATGAACGAGCAGGCACGCGTGGATCGCGCCCAAGGGGCCCCCTCTGCCAAACGGCTCGGCATCATCATGCATGGTGTCACGGGCCGCATGGGGATGAACCAGCATCTCATCCGCTCCATCGCCGCCATCCGCCACGATGGGGGTGTGGTGCTGTCGGACGGCTCGCGGGTGATGCCTGACCCGATCCTTGTGGGCCGCAACGCCGACAAGCTTGCCCGCCTTGCCGC
>JBCDCF010000871.1:0-1686 GCA_039182345.1 Pseudomonadota bacterium | reverse complement strand
GACAACTGCTCGCGGATGCGCCAGAAATCCTGCGCTTCGGTGAGGGATTGGGAGACAACGGCATCGCTCGCGGTCCCATCCTCGTAGGCTGCCATCAGGACGCCTTCCAGCACCTCCCTTAAAGGCTCGTTCCGGCTCGACGCTTCGATGAGGACGAGCCAGGGCGCCGGTGCTGCCTCGAAAGGGCTGCGCACATTGGCGCCGTGCTTGACGACGATTTCGAGCCCGAACCGCGGCATCAGCTCGAACGCCGTCAAGGCACTGCCGAGCGCCGCACGGGTTTTGGCGAGGAGCGTGAGGGCAGCGGCAGGGGAAGCGACCCCCACCATTGCCACATCGATGGCGCTCGGCTTCGACACCAACGCAAGGACGGCGCGGGTGATGATGCCGAGCGTCCCCTCGCTGCCGATGAAAAGGTGTTTGAGGTCATAGCCTGTGTTGTCCTTGCGCAGGGCGCGAAGGCCGTTCCACACAGTGCCGTCGGGCAACACCACCTCAAGGCCGAGCACAAGGGCGCGCATGTTGCCGTAGGCAAGAACGCCCGTGCCGCCTGCGTTTGTGCCGATCAGCCCGCCGATCCGCGCCGAACCTTCAGAGCCGAGCGACAGGGGAAAGAGGCGGCCTGCTTCATCGGCCGCGGCCTGAACGTCGGCAAGGATGGCGCCTGCGCCCACCGTGATGGTGTCACCATCGGTATCGGCCGGGGCGATGTGGTCGAGCCGTTCCAGGGAGACCAGCACCTCGCGCCCGCTCTCATCGGGGATTTGCGCGCCGCAAAGGCCGGTGTTGCCTGCCTGGGGCACGAGCGCGACGCCATGTTCGCCCGCAAGGCGGACGATTTGGGCAACGCCGTCGGTGTCCTTGGGCCGCAGGATGAAGGGGGTGATGCCTTCATAAAGGTCACGCGATTCGTGCAAGTAAGGCACCATCCGGTCGGGATCGTCGAGCACACAGTCGCCTCCCAGCGCCGCCACCACACCCTCGCGAAAGGCCGCGATGGGGGTCTCGTCTTCGGGGGATGGCTGGGCCGCATGTGCCATTGGATGTCCTCTTCCCTTGCGTCGCGTCGGTTTGCCGTTATGACATACGCCACTTCGCCCATCATCTGGTGCAACACATCCTAAGGCGTGTCGAAATGAGTGGCTCCGGCATTCTCGCGGGCAAACGCGGACTTATCCTCGGGGTCGCGAACAACCGATCCATCGCGTGGGGCATTGCCCAACAGGCGCGCAACCAGGGGGCCGAACTGGCGCTCACCTACCAGGGCGATGCGCTCAGAAAACGCGTAGAACCCCTTGCCGGCGCGCTTGACGCCCTTGTGGCGGGCCACTGCGATGTCACCGATCCTGCAAGCCTCGACGGTGTGTTCAACACCATCAAGGAGAAGTGGGGGCGGCTTGATTTCCTGGTCCACGCCGTCGCCTTCTCCGACAAGTCGGAGCTGACGGGGCGCTATATCGACACCTCGCTCGACAACTTCACCAACTCGCTCATCATCTCCTGCTATTCGCTGACCGATGTGGCGCGGCGGGCGGAGCCTTTGATGAGCGAGGGCGGCTCGATCCTGACGCTCACCTACTATGGCGCTGAAAAGGTGATGCCCCACTACAACGTCATGGGCGTTGCCAAGGCCGCCCTTGAGGCGTCCGTGCGCTACCTCGCCGTTGACCTTGGGCCCTCGGACAT
>JBCDCF010000870.1:0-1688 GCA_039182345.1 Pseudomonadota bacterium | reverse complement strand
TGCCACAGGCGGGGTGATTGCCGGGGACGTCGGCCCGCCCTCCAGCCGCAACTACACCGTCATCGGCAATGCTGTGAACCTTGCCGCCCGTCTTCAGGAAGCCGCCAAAGTCTATGGCCAAAGCATCATCGTGTCGGAAGAGACGATGGTGCAGGCAAGCGGATCGTTCGTGTTCCGCGAGTTGGACAAGATGCTGGTGCGCGGTCTTTCCTTCCCCACAAGCATTTACGCGCTGCTGGGGCCGAAGGACACGGTGGGGGAGGAGACCATGGCGCTCGCCGCCCGCTACAGCGAAGGCCTCACCCACCTGCGCGCTCAGAATTTCGGGCCCGCCCGCGAGGCGTTTGCGGCGTGCCTGGCAAGCGACCCCCACGATGTGCCCTCATCCTTGATGATGCGCCGGATCGATCAGCTGCAGGAGTATCCCCTGCCTGCCGACTGGGATGGCGTTTGGCGTGTGGCCGGCACGGCCCTTGGCACTGGCAAGGCGCGGTAGCCAGCACTTCGGTTGGGCATCCAGCGGCGGCGGTGGACGAGTGCATTCGCCCGCCCGCCGACTGCCGGCCCCGTCAAGAGCTGTCCCCCGTCAAGGACTGTCGGGACCCAGATAGCGCAGGGCAACGCAGGTGGTGTCGTCGGCGCGGTCGGCGCCCACCTCGAAGGCCAGCACTTCGTCCACCACGTTGCCGCTGATCTCCTCCACCGTTGCGGCCTCCTTGAGCTTGGCAAGGAGGGCCTCCAGGCGCCCTTCACCATAGGCTTCGCCTTTGATGTTGAAGGCCTCCGTCACGCCGTCGGTGAACAGGAACACCAAATCGCGCGGCTGAAGGTTGAGGGTGTGCTCGGTGAACTCAAGGTCCTCGGCAATGGCAAGGGCAGGGTCGCCGAAGCGCGGCAGCGGCTCAGGCACACCGGTTGCGGCGGGGACCAGATAAGGCGGGTTGTGACCGGCATTGACGTAGGTGAGGGCCCCTGTCCGACAATCCAAAACGCCGTGGAAGAGGGTGACGAACATCATCTGTTCGTTGTCGGCGGCAAGGAAGGTGTTGACGTCCGACACCGTCTTTGCCGGCGACTGTGTGGTGAGCGCTGTCGCTTTGATGAGCGTGCGCGAGATGGCCATGAAAAGCGCCGCAGGGACCCCTTTGCCCGACACGTCTGCCACCACGAAGCCGAGGCGATGGTCGTCGATCATGAAGTAGTCGAAAAAGTCGCCGCCCACCTCCTTGGCCGCCTGCATGCGCCCTTGGATGGCGTAGGAAACGTGGGCGGGAAGCGGGCGCGGCATGAAGGAGAGCTGAAGGTCGCGAGCGATCTCAAGCTCCTGCTCCAGCCCTGCCAGCCTTTCTCTTGTGATGATGGAATCCTGCAGATCCTTGATGAGTTGGGTGAGGCGGTGATGCTGGGTGGTGATGCGCGCCGACATCCCTTCAAGGACAGCTGCCAGCATCGACAATTCGCTGTCGGCCTTGCTGCGACGGTCACCACCATGGGTCGACCCCCCCATGGCGGTGTCGAGGTCGGCAAGGACCTGGTCGCGCCCCTCATCGTCAAGGGTCTCGGCAAGGCGTTGGAGCTGGCGGCGGATCACGCGCTCCTGGCGTCTGCGCTGGCGTTCGATGGCCTCTCCCTGTTCCGCCAACAATAGCGCGTTGCGACGAAAGACGGTGAACGCTTCGGCAATGCGT
>JBCDCF010000869.1:0-1691 GCA_039182345.1 Pseudomonadota bacterium | reverse complement strand
GGCTGAGCGGGCGCAAGCGGCAACGGCAATCCCAGTCCTTTCAAGCCCCGCCTCTGCCATCGCCGCCATGCGTCAGCGCTTCAACGGGGCCAACACAGGAAAGGCCGTGCGATGAAAACTGCGGACCTCATGGACGCCCATCCACATGACCTCACGCTCGTCCACCTCCCGTTTCGCCGGTTCGGGGCAAAGACGACGCTGACGGGCCCTGTGCAGACCGTCTCGTGCTTTGAGGACAACTCCGTGGTGCGGGCACAGCTGGAAACCCCGGGAGAGGGGCGTGTGCTGGTGGTGGATGGCGGTGGCTCCACCCGCGTCGCTCTTCTTGGCGATATCCTGGCGGACCTTGCCATCACCCATGGATGGGCCGGCATTGTCTTGAACGCGGCCATTCGCGACAGTGCCGAGATCGACACCATGCCCATCGCCGTCTTCGCGCTGGGGACCAGTCCTGTGAAAAGCTTCAAGCGCGGCTGGGGCATTGCGGGGGTCGACCTCACGGTGGGAAACGCGCCCATAAAACCTGGCTATGTGATCTATGGTGACGGGGACGGTGTGCTCGTCAGCGCCAAACATCTTCTCTAGGAAATGCCCACTGGCGCCGGCGGTGCGGTGGTTGAGGCGATGACCGACCTGCCGCGGCGAAGGGTGGAAACGCCTTCCGGGGCGCTGTCGGTCATTGACCTTCCCCGATGGCTCGGCACGCACCTGCCGCACATGCCGTTCGTCCTGCGTGTTCTTGTGGAGAACCACATACGCGCCGGCGGTGACCGTATTGCCATGGAGGCAGCATTGGCCTCCTGGAGAGGCGGCACGCGTCCTCACCACGACCTCACCCTGCGCCCCGACAGGCTGCTGATGCATGACACCACGTGCACGCCTGCGCTCGTGGATGTGGCGGCCATGCGGACCGCCCTTGCCGGGCAAGGGGTGGACCCGCGCCGCCTGTCCCCCACCTTGCCCGTGGATGTCTCGGTGGACCACTCCCTCGCCGTCGACGCCTATGGGAGCCCCGACGCCTTGGCCCACAACAGCGCCAATGAGATCGCCCGCAACAAGGAGCGTTACAGTTTTTTGAAGTGGGCATCGGCGGCGCTTGACGGTGTGCGCGTGCACCCTCCGGGAACGGGCATCATGCACACCCTCAACATGGAGCAATTGGCGCAGGTGGTCTGGGCGGGTCCTGATGGCACTGCCCACCCCGAACTGATGCTGGGCACCGACAGTCACACACCCATGGTGAACGGCCTTGGCGTGATGGCCTGGGGCATCGGCGGGCTCGAAGCGCAGTGCGTCATGTTCGGCGATCCGGTCTCCATCGCCTGGCCGGAAGTTGTGGGCGTGCGCCTTGAAGGGCGACTGCCTGCGGGCGTTCTTTCCACCGACCTTGCATTGCATGTGACCCACCATTTGCGCGCCTTGGGGGTGGCGGGCCGCTTTGTGGAGTTTTTCGGCGAGGGCGTTTCGACCTTGCGGGCCGACGACCGTGCCGTGGTCGCCAACATGGCGCCTGAATATGGGGCGACCACAGGCTACTTCCCGCCCGACGCGGAGAGCCTCAGCTACCTGTGCCGAACGGAGAGGGAAGCGCTCGCACCCCGGGCCGCCCCTGTGCTGCAGGCCATGGGCGTGTGGTTCAGCCCCGCCGACAGTCCGGTCTATGATGATGAAACCATCATCGACCTTTCAGC
>JBCDCF010000868.1:0-1692 GCA_039182345.1 Pseudomonadota bacterium | reverse complement strand
GGCGGCTGCCTTTGTTCTCCCCTTATGCGGAAGGGCGCCTTGCCCGCGCCACCCTTGCCCCCCAGCCCGACGATGACGTGCCCCGCTTTGCCTATGAGGAGCATATCGCTGCTCTGGTGGATGACAGGGTCTGGCCCACCTCCACCCGCCGCATTGCCGAACTGCGGGTGACCATCGAGTACGAGAGCGCAAGGCTCATGGGCCGACGCCTTGGCCCAGGCAAACTCCACCTTGACCTTATCGACTACCCTGGCGAATGGCTCCTCGACCTGCCGCTCCTCAACAAGACGTTTGCCGAGTGGTCGGCCGACGCGCACGAAGAGGCCGCCCGCCGCCCGCACGACTCTGCCGCCTGGCGTGGGCTGGCTGAGACGGTCGACCCCGTTGCCGACGCGCGCGAAGAGGATGCCCGGCGCCTTGCCGAGACCTTTACCGCTTACCTGAAGGCCGCGCGGGCAGACGCCAACGCCCTTGCAGCCCTTCCCCCAGGGCGCTTCCTGATGCCTGGCGACCTTGAAGGCTCCCCCGCTTTGACCTTTGCCCCACTCACTGTGCCGGCAGGAGAGGCGGCGCCCCAGGGCTCCCTCTGGGCGATGATGGAGCGGCGCTACGAGGCCTACAAATCCCACGTGGTGCGGCCCTTCTTCCGCGACCACTTCGCACGGCTCGACAGGCAGATCGTGCTTGTGGACGTTCTTGCCGCCCTCAACGGTGGCCCCGAGGCGTTGGGCGAGCTTGAGCGCGCACTCACCAGCGTTCTGGCCTGCTTTCGCACAGGCAAGCTCAGCTTCTTGGGCTCTCTGGTGGATCGGCGGATCGACAAGATCGTGTTCGTCGCCACCAAGGCCGACCACATCCACCACCGCGACCACGACAAGCTGGAGGAGATCCTGAAGCGTCTGGTGGCCGATGCCCGCGAGCGGGCCTCGCTGGAGGGGGTCAGCGTCGAGGTGGCGGCGATGGCCGCTGTCAGGGCAACGCGCGAGGCCACCGTCAACCGCAATGGTGAAATGCTGCCCACCATAGTCGGCACGCCTTTGAAGGGGGAGCGCATCAACGGCCGCGTGTTTGACGGCGAGCGGGAGGTGGGGCTCTTCCCTGGCGACCTTCCCGACGACCCGCAGTCGGTCTTCACGGCGCCGCGCGATGAATATGGGGTCACCACCTTGCGCTTCCGGCCAGGGCGGATTGAGCGGGCCAATAGCGGGCTTTTGTTGTCGCTACCCCATATCAGGCTGGACCGTGTGCTTCAGTTCCTCATGGGGGATCGCCTGCAATGAGCCGTCGCCGCCCCACAGTGTTCGAGATCGACGACGTCACCTTCGAGGAGACGCCTGAAGAGGCAGCGCCAGAGCCGCCGCGCCCGCGCCGCCGCCAGAAAGCTGCCGAAGAGCCCGCACCAGACCCCCTTGAGGCCGAGGTGTCGGAGGAGGCGGTCGTCACCGTGCCCCCGCCGGCCCGCCGCAAGACTCGCATCAGCTGGCTCAGCATTTTCGCCACAGGGCTCTCGGGCCTTGCTGCGCTCGCGCTCAGCCTTTCCCTTTACGCCTTCGTGGACGATCTGTTTGCGCGGGTGCCTGCGCTGGGGGGGCTTGCGCTGGTCCTTGCCGTTCTGACGGCGGTGGGGCTCCTTGGCATGGTCTTTCGCGAGTGGCTTGCCATGCGCCGCCTCAAAGAGGTGGAAGCCCTTCG
>JBCDCF010000867.1:0-1693 GCA_039182345.1 Pseudomonadota bacterium | reverse complement strand
CGCGGAAGGCAAGGTCGGTGTACTCGCGCATGCGCCTGTCGGCAGCGGTCTGGATCAGGTAGGGGGGCGAGGAGCACAAATAGAGCCGCCAGCCAAGCTCGACGATGTTGTCCAGCCACTCATCCTCAGAGGCGGTGCTGACGATCAGCGTGTCGCCCGCCCGCTCCGACAGCTCCCGATACATGGGCCGCGGGACGGAGTATTTGATGGCCACCACCGTGTCGATCTCCGCCAGTTGCAGGCACAGATCGGGGCTCATGAGGTAGCCCGAATCAGGGTGGCTCCACAGGGCAACGGCAATCTCCACCTCCTCCGTCAGGCGGCGGTAGTAAGACAGGAGCGTCTCGTCCTGGGCCTTGAAGAAGTGGAGGACGGGCGCGTGCACCACAATGGCGTCCGCACCGATGGCCTCGGCATGGCGGGCAAGCTCCAAGACGGTGTCGAAATTCTGGTCCGAGCAGGAGCAGATGACGCCGCGCCGCGGCTTGCCGGCCTGATGGGCCACCTCCACCGCCACCTCGAAGGAGCGTTTGCGCTCCTCAACGCTCATGGCGAAGAACTCGCCCTGTTTGCCTGAAACGAAGACGCCGTCGATGCCAAGATCGTCGAACCAGTGGGTGAGGTTGGACCGCAGCCCGGCCTCGTCCAGCGACCCGTCGGTGTGGTGGAAGGGGTTGAGGGCGGCGCACCAGATGCCTGTCATGGCCTCGCGGGCCCAGGTTTTGGCGTGGCGGCGGTCGTAGTGGAGTGTCATGGTTGCGTCCTCAGTGCCTGCCAGACCCTGTGAGGGGTGAGGGGAAAGTCCAGACTGCGCACGCCGAGCGGGCGCAATGCGTCGAGCGTTGCATTCAAGATGGCGGCAGGAACGCCGATGGTGCCTGCCTCGCCAATGCCCTTGGCGCCAAGGGGCGTGAGGGGCGAGGGCGTTTCAAGGGTGTGGCTGTGGATGGGCGGCACATCGTCGGCCCGCGGCACGGCGTAGTCCATGAAGGACCCTGTGACCAGTTGGCCATCGTCATCATAGACAATGCGTTCCATCATCGCTTCGCCAAGACCTTGGACGGCACCGCCCACCACCTGCCCATGGGCAAGGGACGGGTCGATCAGGCGTCCAGCATCATCCACCGCAACAATCTCCTCAATGGTGAGGCTGCCTATGGCCGTGTCCACCACCACGGCAGCGACGACGGCGCCGGCGCCCCACGTTTCCCCCTCAGCGGTGTGGGTGAGGGTGATGGCCTCAGTGTCGCCGAAAAGGGCCGCCCGGTCGATGTGCCGTGAGCGGTCGGCGGCAAGGGCAAGGCCGGTGTCGGTCAGAACGATCTCATCCGGGCTGGCGTTGAGGCGCCTGGCCGCGGCCGACAGCAGCGAGGCTTTGAGGCCGTCCACCGCCTTCAAGAGCGCCGTCAACCCGATGGGGGTGCCGCGGCTTGCAAGGGCGCCGATCCCGCTTTGCAGGTGCTGGGTATCGGTGGAGAGGACGGTGACGGCCTGGTGCGGCACGCCGAGCGCTTCGGCCACGACGGTGCGGCAGACGGTGCGCCGCCCCTGGCCTTGGCAGGTGGTGCCTGTGGCAACCGCGATGGTGCCGTCTTCGGCAAGATGGGCGCAGGCGCTCTCCCACCCCTGTCCGCTCGGCTCCAGGAAAAGGGCGCCGCCGAGGCCGCAGACGGTGCCCTCCGCCCGGCGCGCG
>JBCDCF010000866.1:0-1713 GCA_039182345.1 Pseudomonadota bacterium | reverse complement strand
CCGTGGATTGCTTCAGATGCTGGATGGAGGCGCGTGCCCCTGCCGCCACAGCCGGCGGAAGCGCAGTGGTGAAAATGAACCCTGACGCGAAGCTGCGCACAAAGTCGCACAGGTTCTTGGAGGCGGTGATGTAGCCGCCGACGACGCCAAAGGCTTTGCCGAGGGTGCCTTCGATCACGTCGAGCCTGTCCATCAGGCCTTCACGCTCGGCAATGCCGCCGCCGCGGGGGCCGTAGAGGCCAACGGCGTGCACTTCGTCGAGGTAGGTCATGGCGCCGTGCTTGTCGGCAACGTCGCAGATTTCCGCGATGGGGGCGATGTCCCCGTCCATGGAGTAGACGCTTTCGAACGCCACAAGCTTGGCCCTGTCGGGGTCCACGGAGGAGAGGCGACGGTCCAGATCCTCAGGGTCGTTGTGGGCGAAGATGTGCTTTTCGGCGCGGGAATGACGAATGCCTTCAATCATGGAGGCATGGTTTTTGGCGTCGGAGAAGACGGCGCAGTTGGGCAATTTGGACGCAAGCGTGCCGAGCGCGGCCCAATTGGACACGTAGCCTGATGTGAACAGAAGTGCGGCGGGCTTGCCGTGGAGGTCGGCAAGTTCAGCCTCCAGTTCCACATGGTAGTGGTTGGTGCCCGAGATGTTGCGCGTACCCCCTGCGCCAGCGCCACATTTGTCGATGGCTTCGTGCATGGCGGCCAGAACCTTGGGGTTCTGACCCATGCCGAGATAATCGTTGGAGCACCAGACCGTCACATCCGTGGGGCCGTTGCCCTTGTGGTGGCGTTTGGCGCGGGGAAATGCGCCGCGATAGCGCTCAAGGTCGGCAAAGACGCGGTAGTTGCCGTCATTGCGCAGACCGTCGAGGCACTCTGAAAAGTGGCGTTCGTAGTCCATTGTTCCCCCGATCCGACGATCCGTCATTGTATCACTTCTAAGCCGTCATCCCGCGGCCCCAAGGGGGCGTGCGAGTGTGACGCGGGTGGGTTGGGACGACCACAGGCTCAGCGGCGAAAGGGGCGTCAGCATCAGCCAATGCTCCAAGGTGCCGAGTGCAGTCAACATGGCAAGGAGCGCTGCAAAGGCAGCGCTTGCCGGCTCGGCCGTCGGGTCGAGCGCGGCGCGTAGCAGAAAGGCCGACGCCATGGTCCCTGCCAGCACGGAAAAGCCGAACAGGGGATTGAGCGGGGCCTTGCGAAAGTGTTTGGCAAGGTGGGCGACGTGGGCCGGCAGGAACTCCGTGCACAGGTTGCGTGCGCCCAGGAACAGATTGACCTTGGCGCTCGCCCGCATGACGTAAAGGAGGGCGAACGTGCACAAGGGGATGGGGTTGGCCGCACTCCAGAACAGGACCGACAAACCCACCAGCGTCGCGATCAACACCAGTTCGTGCCACAAAATCGCGCACACGGCCGCGTAGGTGCGTGACAAAAGGCCCGTGCCACGGACCTTCACCTCAAACCCCACGACGGTGCCTGACAGGAAGGTGATCTCGTGGGCGGCCCACAGGCCGATGCCTGCGGCAAAACCCATATAGACGCCCGCCACGTCCTTCTCGCCGCTGATGAGATGGGCAACGGTGAGGGAGGCGGCGAACAGGGCAAGGGCCACGCCATTCAGAACCCAGCGCGAGGGGATCCGCACAAGCCACCTCAGGGCTTGCGTGGACCCCCACCACACGAGGATCGTGAAGATGGCGGCGAGGGCCATTG
>JBCDCF010000865.1:0-1717 GCA_039182345.1 Pseudomonadota bacterium | reverse complement strand
GCGGCAAACAGTTCATCGCCGAGATTCCGATCCGTGCAGGCCACCCTTTGGTGGGGGCAACGGCCAACGCCGGCCTCTTCCCCCAGTTGAAGGACATGACGGTGCGCCTCGTCCAGCGTGGCGAGCGCCCGCACCTGCCCCCGTTCGAAAACCTCACGCTTCAGCCAGGCGATATCGTCATTGTTGCAGCCACCCGCCAGGCGCTTGAGAAGGCGCTGTCTGGCCGCAGCCCCGTCATGTCGGAGGCGAACGAGGATCGTCCGCCGGGCGTCGTCACACTTGCCGAGGCCATTGTGGCGCCTGGCTCGCGGCTGATCGGGCGCACGGTCGCCCAGTCGGGCTTTCGCGGGGAGGTGGGGTGCGTCGTCCTTGCCATCGAGCGTCGCAGCCGCATGCCGCGCCTTCCCATGGCCGATTTGCGCATGGAGGCGGGCGATGTGTTGCTGTTCGCAGGCCCCCGCCGCGCCATCGACGAGCTGCGCGGCAACCGCGACGTCCTGTTGATCGACTGGACGGCTGTGGACGTTCCCTCCCGCGGCCGCGCGCCTGTTGCCCTTTCCATCTTTGCCGGCGTTGTCATTGCTGCGGCGACGGGGGCAATGCCCGTGGTGGCGGCTGCCCTCCTCGGTGCGTTCGGGATGCTTGCCACACGCTGCCTCAACACACGCCAGGCCGCCCGCGTGGTGGATGGGCGCATTGTGATGCTGATTGCCGCAGCCATTGCCTCAGCCACCGCCCTTGAGGCGACGGGCGGGGCGCAGATCTTGGCCAACGCGCTTCTTGTGGTGCTTGCCGATTCGCCGCCTTCGGTGGTGATGTCGGCGCTCTTCCTGATTATCGCCATCACCACCAACATCTTGACGAACAACGCCGCTGCTGTGTTGTTTACACCCATCGCTATCGGTTTGGCGGAGCGGCTGAGCGTGCCTGTGGAGCCGTTTGTGGTGACGGTGATCCTTGCGGCCAATGCCTCCTTCGCCACCCCTGTTGCTTACCAGACAAACCTTTTGGTGATGGGTCCAGGGCACTATCGCTACAGAGACTTTCTGATCGCAGGCGGCCCCCTAGTTCTGTTATTGTGGGCTGCTTTCAGCTTCATCGGTCCATGGTGGTACGGGATTTGACCAGTCGACTTGGGTTGAGCGATGGTCCTTTCAGGGCACCGGCGGGGAGGCCGACTGAGATCCCATGGTGAAGTCGAACGACCGCTTCGACGAGACGGAACAACTGCGCGCCGCAAAGCCGGCCGCGAGCGAGAGCCCGTCCACCACAAAGCCCAATCCCGCGCCCGCCAAAGATCCGCCTTTGCAAAAGCCCGTGCGGCGGCGCAGGCGCGTTGCAATCCGCAGGGTCACCGAACACCCGCAATTTTATCTGACGGCCGCGGCGCCCTGCCCCTACCTGCCCCACCGTTTCGAGCGCAAAGTCTTCACCCACCTGGTGGGTGAGCGGGCGGAGGCGCTGAACGACCTTTTGACCCAAGGCGGTTTCCGCCGCAGCCAGAACATTGCCTACCGCCCTGCCTGCGAGGGCTGCCGCGCCTGCGTGTCGGTGCGCGTTCTGGTGGACGATTTTGAGTGGAAGCGCTCCCTGAAGCGCATTGCAAAGGCCAACGCCAATCTCGTGCGGCACGAGCGGCCGCCGCTGCCCTCATCAGAGCAATATTCCATCTTCCGCGCCTATCTGGACAGCCGCCACGCCGACGGCGGCATGGCCG
>JBCDCF010000864.1:0-1720 GCA_039182345.1 Pseudomonadota bacterium | reverse complement strand
TCCACAAGGTGCATGTAGTGGACGCCAGAGGGGCAGGTGGTCATGCAGGCAAGGCAGGACAGGCACCGGTCGATGTGGAGGGCATCTTCGGCGGTGGCGGCCCTGTCCTTCTCCAGCATGTCCTTGATGATATAGATGCGCCCGCGCGGGCTGTCCCTTTCGTCCCCCAGGAGGACGAATGTGGGGCAGGTGGCGGTGCAAAACCCGCAATGGACACAGGCCCGCAAGATCCCGTTCGCGGTCTGAATGGCGGGGTCTTCCAGCTGCTTAGCGGTGAAGAGCGTTTGCATGGGAGAAGAGGTAGCGCGGTTTGGGGGCGAAGGGAACGCTGCGCCATCACACCGAGGCTGAGGGCAAAAACGGCCGCCGCAACTCGTAAAGGGCAAGGGCGGTGGCAACGGCCAAGTTGAGGCTGTCGGCCTCCCCCGCCATCGGAATTTTGACCAGGCTGTCGCACACGCCTGCAAGGGTATCGGTGAGCCCTGCCTGCTCGGTTCCCATCAACACAATCTGCGGCTCTGACGGTGTCGCTTCGCGCACATCAAGGGTGGCGGCAAGGTGGGTGCCGACCGTTGCGCCCTCGCGCGCCTTGGCAAAGGCGATGAAGGCGTCCTCGTCGGCCCGCGCCAGTGGCACATGGAAGAGGGACCCCATGGTCGCCCGCACGGCCTCGATCCCGAACGGGTCGGCGCACTGGCCGATGAGGATGACCCCTTTTGCCCCTAGCGCATCCGCAGTGCGCACGATGGTGCCCACATTGCCCGGGTCTCGCGGCGCTTCGAGGGCAACGAGCGTGCCGCCCCCCATCGAGGCGAGCGGGGTGAGACGCTGCTCGAACACGCCGATCACGGTCTGAGGGTTGTCACGCCGCGCAAGCTTTTCCATCACGGCGCCGTTGGTGAAAATCACGTCACTGCCTGAGGCACGCACCCTTGCGGCAAGCTGCGCCACGTCCTCCCGCGCCCCCGCCTCCTCGGTGACGAGGATCATTTCAGGCGGCCAGCCCACCGCGAGGGCATCGAGGACGAGCTTGTGCCCTTCGGCAAGGAAAAGGCCGCTTTCCGCGCGCCCCTTGCGCTGGTGGAGCGCCCGCACAGCCTTGACGAAAGGATTCTGCAGGCTGGTGACCGTTTTGACCGCGCCGGGCCGGACGCCTTTGTCGCTCACGGTCGCCACGTGGCATACATGGAGGTGGGCAGGAGCCGGCCATTGTCTTCGCGCACGGCAAGCTCGCCGCACTGCACACGGCCGCCGTGGCTTTCAAGGGCGCTTGCTGCAAGACGGCCCACGGACAGGGCCGAGGCGCGGATGGCATAGGCGGTGAGGATGAAGAAGCGCGCGTCCTCTGCCAGGAGGCGCGAAAGGTCGTCCATCAAAGGGGCAAGGTCGTCGAACAGGTTCCACACCTCGTTCTTGGGGCCGCGGCCGAACTTCGGCGGGTCCACCAGAATGCCCTGATAGCGCCGCCCCCGCCGCACCTCGCGGGCCACGAACTTGCGCGCATCATCGCAGATCCAGCGGATCGGCGCGTCTTCGAGCCCGGACGCCGCCTGGTTCTCCTTGCCCCAAGCGATGGCCTTCTTGGAGGCATCCACATGGGTCACGTGCGCCCCTGCCGCTGCGAGGAGGAGGGAGGCAGCGCCCGTGTAGCCGAAGAGGTTCAAGACCGCGGGGGCCTCGATGCCTTCGATGGCCGCCACCGCGCTCACCCAGTGGGGGT
>JBCDCF010000863.1:0-1726 GCA_039182345.1 Pseudomonadota bacterium | reverse complement strand
GCACCACCTCCCCCTCGCGCATGACAAGGACGTGGTTGGCAACGGCAAGGGCGCGCTTCATGTCCTGCTCGATGACCACACAGGTGACGCCCATGGTGTTGATCTCGCGCACTTTCACATAGATGTCGTCGACGATGATGGGCGCGAGGCCGAGGGAGAGCTCGTCGAACAGGACAAGGCTTGGCGAGGACATCAACGCCCGTGCGATCGCCACCATCTGCTGCTCCCCGCCCGACATCTGTGAGACAGGCTGGTCCCGCCGCTCAGCAAGGCGGGGGAAGAAGGCAAACATCTCCTCAAGGCGCTGGCGGGCGGTCTGGCGGGCGCGGGGCAGGTAAGCGCCCACCATCAGGTTGTCGGCAACGCTCATGCGCTGAAAGAGCATGCGGCCTTCGGGCACCATCGTCACACCGGCGTGCACGATGGTCTCTGTGCGCAACTTGTCGAGGCGCCGGCCCTGAAACTCGATCCGCCCGTCGATGTGGGCGGTCTTCCCGCGGTTCATCATGCCCGAAATGGCGCGCAGGAGTGTGGACTTGCCCGCCCCGTTGGCGCCGATGATGGCAAGCACCTCGCCGGGGCTGACGCTGAAGGAAATGTCGTCCAGCGCGCACAATTCGCCGTACCAAGCCGACAGGTTTTCAACGCTGAGGATGGGCGTGCGCCCGTCCCGGCCAGGCCGGGCGAAAAGGCCGCCTTTACGCGCCGAGATAGACACGGCGGACCTCCGCGCTCTCAATCACCTCAGAGGGGGTGCCTTCGGCGATGATGGACCCGCCGGCAAGGGCGATCAGACGGTCGGTGGCGCGCAGCATGGTCTTCATCACATGCTCGATCCACACAACTGTGATGCCGGCCTCCTTGATGGAGGCGACAAGGGCGATGAAGTCCTCCACCTCCGCGTCGGTGAGGCCGGCGGCCACCTCGTCGATCAGCAAAAGGCTGGGGCGGGTGGCAAGGGCGCGTGCCAGTTCGTGGCGCTTGCGGTCAAGGAGGGCGAGGCGACCGGCCAATTGATCGTGGCGGTGGGAAAGGCCTGTGAAGACGAGCACCTCCTCCACCCAGTCGTCACACTCCGCCTCCTCAAGGTCGCCGCCGAAAAGGGCTGCAACGCGCAGGTTCTCCGCCACGGTCATGTGGGTGAAGGGGCGCGGCACCTGGTAGGTGCGGGCAATTCCGGCGCGCGCCCTTGCATAGGTGGGAAGGGCGGTGACGTCGGCGCCAGCAAAGCGGATGGTGCCGCCATCCAGCGCCACATTGCCTGACAGGAGGCCGAAAAGTGTCGTCTTTCCGGCGCCATTGGGTCCGATGATCCCCACCACCTCGCCCTCCTCCACCGCAAAGGAGATGTTGCTGGCAATGCGCACCGCACCAAAGGCTTTGTTCAGCCCATCGGCCTCAAGGAGCGCTGCCATCAGCCTGTCCGCGCCGCTGTGAGGTGCGCCACGGACGGGACCGCGGACAGCCGCGCGCGGCTCGTGGGGCGAGGCGCGTGACCCATAACGTCGAAGATGGCCTGGCACAGCGCGCTTTCGGGCACGGCAAGGTCGGTGATGGCGGTGAAGTGGTTGCGGCCCATCTGCGGCAGGAAGGTGCCGCGGTTGCCGGCCCGCGTCCAGTCAGCCAGGAATTCGTCGGACTGGCGCAGGAACTCTGAGGGCTCGTCCGATCCATAGGTGACGAGGAGCGGCACAGGCACACGCCTGATGTGGGCGGCAGGGCTGTG
>JBCDCF010000862.1:0-1727 GCA_039182345.1 Pseudomonadota bacterium | reverse complement strand
GATCCTGTCCTTGATTGCCGCCATGCAGGCCCGGCATGGCGCGGCCCTCTTGTTCGTCACCCACGACCTCGGCGTTGTGGCAAAGGTTTGCCAGAGGGTGAGCGTTCTTTATGCGGGCAAGGTTGTGGAGTGCGCCGACACACCGTCCATTCTGGAGGCGCCGGGGTCGTCCTACACCAAGGCGCTCCTTGCCGCGTCACCGCGCTATGACAGGCCCGAGCAGGAGTTGATCCCCGTCGACCCTGCCATCATCGCCCACATGCGGGCCGAGATTGCAGATGCCGACAAGCGGTACCTTGCCCGATGACAGCCCTCTTCACCGCCAAGAACCTTTGCCTGTCGCTGCCTGACCTCAACGCCAAGCGCCCTTTGCGGCCGGCACCCAAGGTGGACATTCTCAAAGGGCTCGACTTCACCATCCATGAAGGGGCGTGTGTGGGGATTGTGGGCGAGTCGGGCTCAGGCAAGTCCACGTTGGGCCGGACCCTTGTGCGCCTTTACGAGCCGACGGACGGCACCCTCACCTTTATGGAGACCGACATCACCCACATGAGCCAGGACGCGCTGCGCCCCCTGCGGCGCGACCTCCAGGTGATCTTCCAGGACCCGTCAAGCTCCCTCAACCCGCGCCGAACTGTGGGCGCCATCATCGCTGCCCCTTTGCGCCTCCATGGATTTGCCGACGTGGCGGATCGTGTGAAGACGGCCCTCGACGAGGTGGGCCTTCCTGCGGCGGTCGCAGAACGCTATCCCCACGAACTGTCGGGCGGGCAGCGCCAAAGGGTGGGGATTGCCCGCGCCGTCGCCCTCTCCCCCCGTTTCATCTTTGCCGATGAGATCGTCTCCGGCCTCGACACGTCCACGCAGGCGCAGGTGCTCGCCCTCATCGAGGGTTTGAGGGCAAGGCTCAACCTCACCATCGCCTTCGTCAGCCACGACCTTTCCGTGGTCCATCACCTGTGCGACAGCCTGATGGTGATGTCCGCCGGCCAAATCGTCGAAACCGGCACCACGGACGCCGTCTTCGCCAACCCCCAACACCCCCACACGAAGGATTTGAAGGCCGCCATTCCCTTGCCTGAGATCGAACCCGGCTGGCTCACCCCCACCCCTTAGCACCCGCCACACGAACGCCGCGGGCTGATGGCGCATCGGCACCCCAATGGCCTCCCCTCACCTTCGTTCAAAGACGGCGAAGGCCCTGACGCTGCTGCTGAGGGCCCGACGTATTCCCTCGGACCCGCGGCCAAAACAGAACGAACAGGGGTCGGTTACCCCGGGGCCAAACCTAGGGAAAGGCCAACCAGCTCTCATCATCAGAGGCATCGTTGCTGAGACCCTGATGGTAGAGACCGTCCGCGCGATAGGAGAACGTCTCGGCACCTTGGTAGATGATCCACTGGACGTCCGTTGGATCCTCATCCCAGGGCCAGGTTTCCAACGCCCCACCTAGATCAAACCGGAAGATAGAGCGCCCGCCGTCCGGCTGAACCTCAACACCCATCAGCTTTTGCCCGTTCAACCGTGCCGTGGCCCGCGCAATCTCAGTCCCGTTGTCTTCGCACGATGCAAGGGACCTCCCCTCCTGCAACGCGCGCCAATCGCAACAGTAGATCCAGATGTGGCCATCGCCGCGGACATGTGCCGATCTACGGCGACGCGATTTGCCCGACCGACGCTCCGTCACCATGAGCTTCGGCTTGCCGAAGTTGAATGTGAGGAAACTG
>JBCDCF010000861.1:0-1728 GCA_039182345.1 Pseudomonadota bacterium | reverse complement strand
TTGCCGGTCCGCCGTGTCCCATCAAAGCGCCAGCACCAGAACGCCGGTTTGCATGGGAATGTGCGCGGCCGCATGGGAAACCGCCGCCGCCTCAAGCCCGTAGCGCACATAAAGGACGCCTGCCACCGCACCCACAATGCCGTTCAGCACCACGGCGCGCAGGACGATGAAGGGGGTGATCTCCGTCATGGTGGCGGTGATGGGAAGGTGGGCAAGTCCAAATCCCACCGCCGCAAGAACGATGGCAATGGCGATGAGAATGCCCCTGCCCCGCGGCGTACGCCCAGCGACGAACCCGCCCAGATAAACAAGGACGGACAGGACGAAGAGGCGCATCAACACCTCTTCATTGATGCCGCCATACAAGAACCCGCCCAAAAGGTTTTCAAAGAAAGAGAGGGTGGCGGCGGTGTCACTGGCGGCATGGGTGGCGGCCGATGTGCCCGAATGGAAGATGTAAAGGTCCGACAGGAAGACCGCCGCACCCGCCACAATGCCAAGCCCTGCCGAGAGGATGAAGGCACCAAGGAGCGGCGGCGCCTTCTCACCCCCGGCCCATTGGGTGACGAGGGGGGCACCCTTCAAGCCCGCAGCCCGGGCGGCACGCAGGCCGAAAAAGGCGGCAAGGCCGAACAGGATGACGGAGTTCAGAACCGCCGAGCCGTAAAGCTCCCACCAGGGGAGTGCGGCAGCATCCACCCGCGCGCGGGCGGCCACCACGGCTGGCATGATGGACAGCGACCCCAAAACGCACGCAAGCGTCAGAATCAACGTCGCGCGCAGATCGATCTTCCACATAAGGCCCCCGTTGTGGCGCGCGTCGTCCGGCCCAGTGGCCGTGATGGGCGCGTGGGCCGTGTCACCCTTCTTCGACAATGTGTTGAAGCCTGACTCGCAAATGCACAGTCTTCAACGCATAAGTTGCCTTTGCGGGCTGCGCAGGCGGCCCGCGTCTGGTTATGCTTTACGCCGCGTGCCCGCCCTGAACCTTACTGAGCACCGGTGAGAGAGCGTTATGTCCGACATTATCACATATTTGACGAAGATCCGGTTCGGCTGTGGCGCACTTGCAGAGCTCGGCCAGGAGATTGGCGAACAGGGGATCGCCCGGCCGATGATCGTCACCGATCCTGGCCTTGCCGCTGCCGGTCTTGTTCAGACGGTACGCGAGGCTGGCGGTCTCGACCCTTCCTCCCCGGTGTTTGACCGCACGCCGCAAAACCCCACAAAGGCGGCGGTGGACGAGGCGCTCGCCACCCTCAGGGACGCAAAGGCCGACGGTCTTGTGGCGATCGGCGGCGGCTCCAGCATCGACCTTGCCAAGGCGGTGGCCCTCCTTGCCACCCACGAGGGGCCGCTTGAGGAGTATGCAGCGATCCGCGGCGGCGTGAGCCGGATTGGCCGCAATGTTTTGCCGGTGATTGCCATTCCGACCACCGCAGGGACGGGGAGCGAGGTGGGCCGCGCGGCGCTGATCACCCTCGACAATGAGCGCAAGCTTGGCATCGTGTCGCCAAACCTCATTCCTACAGGCGCCATCTGCGACCCTGAGCTGACGCGCACCTTGCCGCCGCGCCTGACGGCGGCAACGGGCATGGATGCTCTCTCCCACTGTGTGGAGACCTATCTCAGCCCAAGGGTGAACCCACCTGCGGACGCCATTGCGCTGGATGGACTGGCCCGAGCCTGGTCGAACCTGCGCCTTGCGGTGATGGACGGGGACGACAT
>JBCDCF010000860.1:0-1730 GCA_039182345.1 Pseudomonadota bacterium | reverse complement strand
GGGCCCGGGGGGGGGGCACACTGGGGCTGTGGGGGGGGCACACAGGTGCAGGGGGGTGGATGGGATCACCGACAAGGGGTTTTTGCAGCCCCGTGAGGTGCACGATGCGCTGGCTGAGGCCGGCTGTTTCGTGATGGCAAGCCGGTTCGACCCCTGGCCGCTGGCACTGGTGGAGGCGTGTGCGGCCGGCCTTCCGGTGGTGGCAACGGCGGCGTGTGGAAGCGCGGTGGAAAATGTGCGCGACCACGTCAACGGTTTCATCGTGGCAACGGACGATGCGCAGGCCTTCGCCGAGGGGCTTTTGGCGGTAGACCAGGCCTATGACCGCTTGGCCGCGTTCGGCGCCGCTTCACGGGGCTTTGCGGCCGCCTACAGCGCCGAGGTATGGACGCGCCGCTGGACCGACATTGCCCAAAAAGCCCATGCGCGGCGCATGGCGCGTGCTTTGGAGGCCGCTTAAGGGCGGCGCATCTTTGTAGTCCCGGATGCGCGCGTTCGGCGGACCGGGGCCGTCAGGCTGACCGTCGGTCGTTGCGCTGTTCAAGCACCGAGGTGAGCCGCACACGGGTGCGGTGCTCCACCATCCATGCCCAGGCCGATTCAATCATCTCCTCTAACGTTCCGCGCTTGGCGGACCAACCGAGGGCCTTGTGGGCGGCGTCGGAGGAGGCGGTCAGGACGGGCGGATCGCCAGGGCGGCGCGGGGCAATCTTTGACGGCACGCTGCGACCGGTGACGCGGGCGACGGTGTCGATCACCTCGCGCACGGAAAAGCCCTGGCCAGTCCCAAGATTGAAGGTTTTGACTTGCCCGGCCTCCACCACCGACAGCGCCTTGCTGTGGGCATCGGCAAGGTCGCACACATGGATGTAGTCGCGCACACAGGTGCCATCAGGCGTCGGCCAGTCATCCCCCAGAACGGGGACTGCCGGGATTTCGCCCGCCGCGGCCTTCAGAACGAGGGGGACGAGGTGGGTCTCGGGGTCGTGCTCCTCGCCAATCTCTCCTTCGGGATCGGAGCCTGCGGCGTTGAAGTAGCGCAGCACAGTGGCGCCGATGTCAAAGGCGCTGGCGTAGTCGGTAAGGATGTCCTCCACCATCAACTTTGAACGCCCGTAGGGGTTGATGGGCGACTGGGGGGTGGTCTCCACAATGGGGGTCTCGGCGGCAATGCCGTAGGTGGCGCAGGTGGAGGAGAACACCATCTCACCGACCCCTGCCATCTGCATGGCCGACAGGAGCGACAGTGTGCCTGCCACGTTGGTGCGGTAGTAAATGTCCGGCCGCGCCACGGACTCGCCCACATAGGCGAGCGCGGCAAAGTGCATGACGGCGTCCACCTTTTCGGTGCGCATCACCTCCACAAGGCGGGCGGTGTCAAATAGGTCGCCGTGGTGGAACGGCCCCCACTTGACCGCCCAGGCATGGCCGGTGCGCAGATTGTCGTAGACGATGGGGTCATGCCCCTCGGCGGACAGGGCTTTGCACGCGTGCGAGCCCACAAATCCCGCCCCGCCGGTCACGAGTACGCGCATGGTCTGATTGCTCCACTGTCGGTTGGTTTCGGTGCGGGCAGGTGGTGGACGCAGGCGGTGACCGCCGCCACCGCTGCGTGCAAAACCCATGCCGCAGATGACCTATGATGGAAGCGATGCCGCAGCGCAATATGGGTCCTGCTCAGGCGGCGGTGTCGAGCCTGCCGGGTGAGGGGAAGTGGATGCCACACTCGG
>JBCDCF010000859.1:0-1738 GCA_039182345.1 Pseudomonadota bacterium | reverse complement strand
TGCGCGTCGCCATAGCCGGGCGCTCTTCGTGGAGCGTTGCCCGCAAGGCCTTGATGGCGGGGGCGAACTCTGTGGGAAGGTCTCCGCGCATGCGCCTGTCGAAGTCGGCCCTTTGTTCAGCGTCCATGGCCTCGTAGCGCTGCAGCCAGTCCTTGCGGGCGTGGGCGGCTCTCAGGCCTGCAATGCGCCAGTTGTCGCGAATGTGCTCGGGCACCTCGAACGGGTCGGCGGTCCAGCCAAGCTCGGCCCGTGCGGCAATGGTCTCCTGGGCCCCAAGGGGCGATCCGTGGACGCCCGCCGTCCCCGCCTTGTTGGGCGAGCCGAAGCCGATCACCGTGCGCGCGGCAATCAACGTCGGCCGTTCGCTGTCCTCGGCGCGCTTGAGGGCGGCATCAATGGCGACGGGGTCATGACCATCGATGCGCTCGGCGGCCCAGCCCGCGGCCTGGAACCTGCCGATCACATCGCCTGATTCGGAGAGCGACGTCGGCCCGTCGATGGAAATCTCGTTGTCGTCGAAGATGACGATCAGCTTGTGCAGCTTCAGATGGCCGGCAAGGGAGATCGCCTCATGGCTGATTCCCTCCATGAGGTCGCCGTCTGAGGCGAGCACGAAGGTGCGATGGTTGATGATGTCATCGCCGAACTCGGCATTCAAAATGCGCTCCGACAGGGCCATCCCCACCGCTGTGGCAAGTCCCTGGCCGAGGGGGCCTGTGGTGGTCTCCACACCGCGGGCATGGGGGTATTCGGGGTGGCCTGGTGTGGTGGACCCCATCTGGCGGAAACGTTTCAGCTCTTCGATGGGAAAGTCCTCGTACCCGAGGAGGTGGTAGAGGGCATAAAGCAGCATCGACCCGTGGCCGGCCGAAAGAACGAATCGGTCGCGGTCCGGCCAGTCCGGCACCGAGGGGTCCACATTGACGTGGTGGACGAACAGGGTCGCGACGAGGTCGGCAGCCCCCATCGGCAATCCCGGATGGCCCGATTTGGCCGCTTCAACCGCGTCGACGGCGAGCATGCGGATGGCGTCGGCCATCGGTTTGAGCTTGTCTACATCTACCATGGGGGATTCAGCGCCGCTGTTCATGAAAGGGTTTCGTTTAGCTTGCCCACATAACCCACGCGCCGTATCCGGCAAACATGGGCTATGGTGAGATCAGTTCGCTACGCCATGGAGTAGAGCGATTCCCGGACGCAAGACCACAGAGGCCTTGGACCATCTGAAAACCGCGTTGAAGCGGTTGGATGCGGCCGTTGCCTTGCGCGTGGAGGCGGACCGTTCGGTGGACGCGCTGCGCGAGGACTATGCCGAGCTGGAGACAGACCGGGCCCGCCTTGCCGCCCGGCTTGACGAGGCGGAGGCGCGGGCGCGGCGCCTGCGCGAGGCCAACCACGATGTGGCGGTGCGTCTTGTGACCGTCATGGAGCGCGTGCGCCGCTTGGCGCCCTCGAACACGGAGGATGGGCTGTGACACGGATCGATGTTCTGATCGACGGCCAGAGCTACCGCATGGCGTGCGAGGAGGGGGACGAGGAACGCCTTCAGTCCCTTGCTGGCGAGCTTGACACCACCGTGCGCTCCTTGCGCGAAAAGCTGGGCGACCTTGCCGGGCGCGCTCAAGGCGCTCCATGCGCTCGGTCAGGGCGGCCACCTCAGCCTCTGCCTCGCGCAGGCGGTCCAAGATGCTGAGCGCTGCAATCACCGTCAGCCGCCGCCCGCCAAGGTCGCCCAGCT
>JBCDCF010000858.1:0-1748 GCA_039182345.1 Pseudomonadota bacterium | reverse complement strand
GTCACGAAGCGTCCTATGGAATGGCTGAGATCGTTGCCTGGCGCGCCGTGGATGGTGCGGGCATCGAAGACCACACAGTCGCCTGGCTCCAAGGCCCAACCGATGATGTCAAAGTCGTCGCGGGCCGCCTCAATGTCGGGGATTTCCGCGAACTTTGCGTGCTTTGAAGCGCCGTCCCCGTCGTGGAACTCCTTGTAAAACTGTGCGGTTCCGTCACCGCTGTCGGCCGTGTCGAAGAAGCTCTTCGGCATCATCGCTTGGCCCCACGCGTGGGAGCCGCGCACGAACTCAAGGGTCGCCTCCCGCGGTGTCGGATCGAGCGCCACCCAAATGGAACAGAACGGTCCATCGATCACCGTGTCGTGGTGCCATGGGGTGCGCTCCGACGTGCCGGGCCGCTTCAAGAACCACACATCCTGCGCCAACCGGACCGAAGGGGAGCGGAGCGCTTGGGAGGCCAGTTGGGCGGCGGGCGATGAGGCGCAGAACTCAGCAAATTCAGGGATGTAGCGGCGGGACCACATATCCGACACAAAGCCGCCGTCATCTGTGGACAACTTGCGAAACAATGGGCTAGGGGCGGCGATGTTGCTTTCGATCCCCCGCTTCAACAGCTCAACCCATGCCGGTGTGAAGACACCGCGCACCACGGCCGCGCCGTCGCGCTCCAGTTCGTGTGTAATGTCGACTGGTGTTCCCTGCACGGCCGGATCCTCGATTGACGTTGATCTGGAGGCGTCATACGCCGTCTGTGAACAAGCACTCAAGTTAAAGTTTGGTGGGACTTGGCCTTGGCCAAGTGAAGGCGTGATTGAACAAAGGCAGCACTTTGACGCGTTCCCATGCCGAACCGAGGCGTGGCTTCGTCGTGTGCGCCAGGCGCATGAGGGCGCCCCGACATTCGTCTTCGCTCCCCACGCCGGCGGCAGTGTCTTGGCGGCAGGCGCCGTGGTGCGCGCCCTTCCGAGCCCGTGCGGCGTGATTTTGGTGGACCTGCCTCAGGCGGGCGAAGGCGGTAACGCAGGGGATCGTCCCCGACGGGTGGATGCCGCAGCCGAGCGGCTGGTGGAGGAGCTTGCCGTCCTTGTGGGGGACACGGCGCAGTCGACCATTCTTGTGGGCAACAGCTACGGTGCGCTTGTGTGCTACGAGGTGGCGCAGCGGGCCGTATCAGCCGGCCTTGACCTTGCCGGTCTTGTCGTCAGCGGGTTCCGTGCGCCGCGCCTGCCGGCTGTGGATCCGCCGTTGCATCGCCTCCCAGACGCAGCGCTGTGGGCCGAGACGGGGGCGCGGTACGGGGCACAAATCCTGCCTCAGGACAGCCTTACCGACGATGCTGAAGAGGCCCGTCTTACCGCCGCGCTCCGCGCTGACCTTGAGGCCTGCGAAACCTATCGTCACCACAACGAGACAGAGCTCGCGCTGCCCATCACTGTTCTGTCCATGTCGCACGATCACACGGTCAGCCGGGAAGATCTTTGTGCATGGCAGTCACTGACCGCAGGGCGTTTTAAGGTTATAGAGATCAACGGCAGCCATTTTGTCTGGGCGACATCTCCGACACGCGTTGCCGATGTCCTCGTCGCCGCTGCGTGGCACTATGGGCGTGGCAACACTTTGGGCGCCTTGGAATGATCCGACAATGAAGCAACCGGTCCACATCTTCCCTCGAAATCGCGCGAGGGACAGCCTTGGTCGTTTGAATGCGGCTGCACTGACGTTGATCGGTGCCAGTGAAGACGAGGCGG
>JBCDCF010000857.1:0-1759 GCA_039182345.1 Pseudomonadota bacterium | reverse complement strand
GATTGCCGATTATGTGGCCGACAGCCCCATCGGCGCGCTTGACCGCCTGCTCGGCTTCCTGTTCGGCGCAGCGCGCGGCCTGCTTCTGGTCATTGTTGCGGTGATCTTCTTCAACTGGCTTGTGGACGATGCCAACCGCCCCGCCTGGGTCACCAACGCAGCCACCTATGAGCAGCTGTCGGAGCTTGGCGAGGACCTTGTGGCAGCGCTTCCCACCGACCTTGTGAGCTCCATCCGCGGTCCTTTCCAGGATGAGGAAGAGCCTGCGCCCGCAACGCCTGCACCGGCCACCCCTGCACCCCTCGACACCAACCAGCAACGCCAGCTGGACCAGGTGATCGAAGGGGCAACGGGCGCCAACGATCCGGCAGCAGCCCCTGCCCCGGCAACGCCCGAGGCGCCTGCTGCACCCGCGCCGGCAACACCCGAGCCTGCAACACCGGCGCCGGCAACCCCTGCGCCCGCCACCGACGGGACCACCCCGCCGGCGCAGCAGAACTAAGTTGGCAGGCCGGCGGCTCATCGACATCCGGGACGGCGACCGTTTTCAGGACGAGTGCGGCGTCTTCGGGGTGTATCGCAACGATGGCGCCGCCGCGCTGACTGCGCTGGGGCTGCACGCTTTGCAGCACAGGGGCCAGGAGGCGGCCGGGATCGTCAGCTGCGATGCCGGCAACTTCCGCATCGAGCGGCACATGGGCCTGGTGGGGGACAACTTCACCAAGCCCGACGTGATCACGCGGCTGAAGGGCGACAGCGCCATCGGCCATAACCGCTACTCCACCCATGGCGAAGCCTCGCTGCAGAACGTGCAGCCTTTGTTTGCGGCCACAGCCATGGGCGGCTTTGCCGTCGCCCACAACGGCAACATCACCAACGCTGTGCGCCTGCGGCGGGAGTTGAACGAGCGCGGCTCCATCTTCCAGTCCACGTCCGACACTGAGGTGTTGATCCACCTCCTTGCCACCTCCACGAAGACCTCGTTCCTTGAGCGCTTCATCGATGCTGTGCGCCAGTTGGAAGGGGCGTTCGCCCTCGTCACCCTCACCGACAATGCGATGATCGGCTGCCGCGATGCCCTCGGCATCCGCCCGATGGTGATCGGCGATTACGAAGGCTCCTTCATCCTTGCCTCGGAGACCTGTGCGCTCGACATCATCGGCGCGCGCTTCGTGCGGGAGGTGGAGCCTGGGGAGATGGTCATCATCTCCGACAACGGCCTTGAATCCATCCGCCCGTTTCCTGACAAGGCGGACCGTTTTTGCGTGTTCGAGTACGTCTATTTCGCCCGCCCCGACAGCGCGGTTGGCGGACGCAACGTTTACGATGTGCGCAAGAGGATCGGCGAGGAGCTGGCGCGGGAGGCCCCCGCCCCTGCCGATGTGGTCGTCCCTGTGCCCGATTCTGGCACGCCGGCCGCCATCGGCTTTGCGGAGGGCTCCAACCTTCCCTTCGACCTTGGCATCATCCGCAATCACTATGTGGGCCGCACCTTTATCGAGCCTAGCGACCAGATCCGCCACATGGGCGTGAAGCTGAAGCACAACGCCAACCGCAACGTCATTGCCGGCAAGAGGGTGGTGCTGGTGGACGATTCCATCGTGCGGGGCACCACCTCCCTCAAGATCGTGGAGATGGTGCGCGATGCTGGCGCGGCGGAGGTGCATATGCGCATTGCCAGCCCCCCCACAACGGACTCCTGCTTTTACGGCGTGGACACGCCCGAAAAGTCCAAGCTGATCGCCTCGCGCATGAGCGT
>JBCDCF010000856.1:0-1761 GCA_039182345.1 Pseudomonadota bacterium | reverse complement strand
GCCCGTCCTCGTCCGGACCTGGCGCGACTTCAACCGCAAGAGGGCCTGATCCGATGACACCATCCGGCGCTCAACCGAAATCGCGCGCGCTCGTCCTCATCTCGACGGCGTTCGTCATCTTGTGGCTCATCATCGCCGCCTTCCCCTTCCTGTGGACCCTCTGGGGTTCATTCAAGGTCCAGGCGGACTTCTTCTCCCGTGCCGACTGGATGAACGCCATCTGGGGTCCGCAGACCATCGCGGAGACCGGTGGCGCGTTCACCACCGACGGCTATGAAGGCGCCTGGGTCCAGGAGGAGTTCTGGCGGGCGGCCCTCAACACCGGCATCGTCGTTTTCTTCGCCGTCACCATCTCGCTGACGCTTGGCACCCTCGGCGGCTACGCGCTCGCCCGCTCAGGCTTCCGCTATGCCTTCTGGCTCTTGATGGTGGCCCTGGTCTTCCGCGCAATGCCGCACATCACGCTGGTGTCCGGCTACCTCCTGCCGTTCTTTGAGTGGAACGTCTGGGGCTATCTGCCGACAGCGATCATTGTGCTTGTGGCCATCAATCAGCCCTTCACGCTGTGGATGCTGCACTCCTTCTTCCTGAACATCCCGAAAGATCTCGACGAGAGCGCGATGGTGGATGGGTGTACGCGCTTCCAGGCGTTCCGCCACGTGATCGTCCCCGTCATGTGGCCGGGCGTTGTGACGACGGGGCTCTTCTCGTTTCTCCTCGCCTACAACGACTTCACGGTGACGGCGCTTCTCCTCACCCAGGAGAACCAGACGATGGTGCCGAAAATCGCGTCCTTCCTCGGCTCAACATTCGAAGCCGGTAACGTGATGTTTGCGGTGGCCGCCGTGGTGTCCGCGACGGCCCCTCTCTTCGTGTTGATCCTGTTCTTCCAGCGCCAGATCGTTTCGGGCCTGACGGCAGGCGCCGTGAAAGGCTAGAGTGCTATTGCCGGTGGCCCGAAAGGCCGCCGGCATTTTGCGAACGATCAGGTGTCCCCGTGAGTTTCCAGGCAGAGAAGGCGCTCGTCCTCAAGCACTACGAGGCATTGGCGGGTGCCGAACCCTCCTGCGCCGCGACAACGCTCGCAAAGCACACTGCGCCGCATTGGCGCTTCCGCGGCGTCCACCCGATCCACGAAAAGGTCGGCGCAAAGGCTGTGGCGGCCACGTTCTGGAGCCCGTTTCTTGCCGCTTTCTCCAAGGTTCAGCGCCGGCAGGACATCTTTGTTGCCGGCCTCAACGAGATCGACGGGTTTAAGGGCCGCTGGGTGCTGTCCATGGGGCACCTCATGGGCCTTTTCGACGCGCCGTTTCTCGGCATCCCACCCACGCGCCGGATCGCCATGCTGCGCTACGCCGAGTTCAACAAGGTGGAACATGGCGCCATCACGGAGACGGCCTTCTTCTGCGACCTCCTCCACCTGATGGCGCAGGCCGGCCTCAAGCCGCTCCCCCACGAGACGGGCGCCCACCTCGTCCAGCCGGGCCCCGCAACCCACGACGGGCTCCTCTTCAAGGACGCACCGGCCGATGAGGGGCACGACACACTCACCCTCATCAACCGAATGATTTTCGACATCAATCACCACAAGCGGTTCGGCACGCCCCACCAGGAGCTCGCGCACACCTGGCATGAGGACATGGTCTGGTGGGGACCAGCGGGGATCGGCTCCACCTACACAATCGACCGGTACATCGAGCAGCACCAGGGCCCGTTCCGCCGGCATATCAAAGACCGGCGCTACAACGGCCACGTCTGCCG
>JBCDCF010000855.1:0-1778 GCA_039182345.1 Pseudomonadota bacterium | reverse complement strand
GTTGCCTTTCAACACCTCGAAGAACTCGCTCCAGTCAGGCTGCGAGAACTCGTAGTGGCCGCGCTCTTCGTTCCACGCCAGGTCATCGTCGGGGATGGTGAGGCCAAGGTATTCGGCCTGGGGCACCGTCTGATCCACGAACTTCTGGCGCAGCTCATCGTTGGTGTTGATCTTGATTTTCCAGGCCATGGACTGGGCCGAGTGCACTCTGTCCTTGTCGGACGGGCCGAACATCATCAGCGAGGGATACCAGAAGCGGTTCAGAGCATCCTGCGCCATGCGTTTTTGGGCCGGCGTGCCGTTCGCCATCTTCATCATGATGTCGTAGCCCTGCCGCTGGTGGAAGCTTTCCTCCTTGCAGATGCGGATCATTGCGCGGGAGTAAGGGCCGTAGGAGGTGCGCTGCAAAGGCACCTGGTTCATGATGGCCGCCCCATCCACCAGCCAGCCCACAGCGCCGATATCGGCCCAGTTGAGCGTCGGGTAGTTGAAGATGGAGGAATACTTCATCTTGCCTGAGTGGAGGGCGTCGAACAGGTCATCACGGCTCACCCCAAGGGTTTCCGCTGCGCCGTATAGGTAAAGGCCGTGGCCGGCCTCGTCCTGCACCTTGGCAAGGAGGATGGCTTTGCGCTCCAACGTGGGCGCACGGGTGATCCAGTTGCCTTCGGGAAGCTGGCCGACGATTTCCGAGTGGGCGTGCTGGCCGATCTGGCGGATCAGCGTCTTGCGGTAGCCATCGGGCATCCAGTCCTTAGGCTCGATCTTCTCGTCGCGGTCGATCCTGTCCTGGAAAGCGCATTCCTCGGGGGACATCTCATCGCGAGATTTCACCGCCGAGCCCGTGGACTTGATCATCTGTGCATACATGATGTCGCTCTCCCGTCAGCTCTTTTCCAGGATGAGGGCAACGCCCTGACCGACGCCCACACACATGGTGCAAAGGGCGTAGCGTCCGCCAGTGCGCTTCAGTTGATAGGCCGCCGTCAACACAAGGCGTGCGCCCGACATGCCGAGAGGATGGCCGAGGGCGATGGCCCCGCCATTGGGGTTCACGTGCTCTGCATCGTCGGCGACGCCGAGGGCGCGCAAGGTGGCAAGGCCTTGGCTCGCGAACGCCTCGTTCAACTCAATGACGTCCATGTCGCCAATGGTGAGGCCGGCCTTGGCAAGGACCTTTTGGGTGGCCGGCACAGGGCCGATCCCCATCACCCGCGGGGGCACCCCTGCCGCAGCCATTGCCACAACGCGGGCGATGGGCGTCAGGCCATTTTTCTGCGCGGCTGCCTCGCTTGCAAGGAGGATGGCTGCGGCACCGTCATTGACGCCGGACGCGTTGCCGGCTGTGACGGTGAGGTCGGGGCCGTTGACGCCGCGCAGCTTGGCAAGGGCCTCTTCGTTGGTGCCTGGGCGGGGATGTTCGTCGGTATCCACCACGATCGGGTCGCCCTTCCTCTGCGGCACCGACACGGGGACAATCTCTTCGGCAAAGATGCCTTTGTCGTTTGCAGCCGCCCAGCGGGCTTGTGAGCGGGCGGCGAACGCGTCCTGATCGGCGCGGCTGATCTGATGGTCCTCGGCCACATTGTCGGCCGTTTGGGGCATGGAATCGATGCCGTACTCGGCCTTCATCTTGGGATTGACGAAGCGCCAGCCGATGGTGGTGTCGTAAACGGCATTCTGGCGGGAGTAAGCCGCGTGCGCCTTAGGCATCACGAAGGGGGCGCGGCTCATGGACTCAACGCCGCCTGCGATGGCCATCTCGTAATCGCCGGCCT
>JBCDCF010000854.1:0-1780 GCA_039182345.1 Pseudomonadota bacterium | reverse complement strand
TGGCGGAGAGACAGGGATTCGAACCCTGGGTACGCTTGCGCGCACAACGGTTTTCGAGACCGCCCCGTTCGACCGCTCCGGCACCTCTCCTGCGGCGTGGCGGACAATAGGGATATGGATGCCACGCCGCAAGGGAGTGTTTGGGGTCAGTCCGTCGCTGGCACCAGCGCGCCAAAACCCGGCATAGCGGCAGCACGGCCCCGGTGATGGGCCCTTGCGGGCTATCCCTATTGGGGCTTTCGGTCGAGAGTCACGCTGAAGGAGATGCCGTCTTCAAAGCCGCTGTAGGTGAGGTGAAGCTGGCCGTCGTCATACTCGCCCACGAAGAAGCCGTTGCTGGCCGTTTCCGTCGGCGGTGGACCGGCCTCGGTGATGATCAACGTGTCGTCGTCATCAAGGTCGAAGGCACCTGTGCCATGCTCGACAATCCACTCGGCGTCGGCCCCATGCTTCCAGCGATTTTCCACCCAAATCAGGTGGTCCTCCTGCCGGTAGACCTCCAGCTCCATGGACGTTTCCACGGACTGGTCGGGGTAGACGGGGTGATGGCGCGGAAAGGCGACGTTATACGTGCCGACCCAGACGCCTTCGATGGATGGAGCGCTGTCGTCAGCTGCAACGGGACCGGCATTAAGACCGATGAGGATGCCTGCAAGGGCGGCGAGTGGTGCGCCTGCGCGCAAGGAAAGTCTTCTGATCATTGTCGTCGGTCCATCGAGGCCCTTAAACGGGTGCACAGTGCGTGATGCAGCGCAGGCGATGCCGGCGCGTGCCCTTCATCGTTGCACCAACGCCCGGTCCCGTCGAGGGTCAGCGCCGTCATCGGCCGCCCACACCACGCGTCAACCCGCAACCGGCCCATGCGCGCGGTAGACATTGCGGTGCGGCCGACCGTCTACTCGGCCGCTGCGCCTGCGAGAGGCTGTGGCCTGTCGAGCGCTGAGGGCGCGGCAATCGTCTGACGCAGAAAGGCAAGGCCCATGGCAAGCTCGCGCGCCCGTTCGCTGGTGGAGCCGCCGCCGCCGTGGCCACCATCACCAAACTGGTGAAACAGTGGGTCGTGCCCATGGGCGCGCAGTTGGGCACACAGGCGCAAGGCGTGGGATGGGTCCACCCTGTCATCGCTCTTTGAGGTCTCGATGTAGGTGGCGGGGTATGTGATGTCGGCGCGCGGTGCCACGGTGTGGAAGGGAGAGTAAGCGGCAAGCCAGGCTCTGTCTGCGGCCTGATCAGGGTCGCCGTACTCGTCGATCCAGGCCTTGCCGGCCTCAAAGGTGTGAAAGCGCAGCATGTCGGTGACAGGCACCACCGACCAGACGGCGCCGAATCGGTGCGGATAGCGCGTCAACATCACCGCCGTCAGAAGGCCGCCATTGCTGGCACCACGGCAAGCGATCCGGTGGGGCCGGGTGATGCCGCGGTCGCAAAGGTCGCTGGCCACCGCCGCAAAATCCTCGAACGCGCGCGGCCTGTTTTCGCGCACGGCGGCCTTGTGCCAGCCCGGTCCAAACTCTGACCCGCCGCGAATGTGGGCCAGCACATAAGCCCCGCCCCGCTCCACCCAAAGCTTGCCCCACAGCCCGAGATATCCTGGCACCACCGACGTACCGAAGCCCCCATAGGCGTACATCAGGACAGGGCAATCGCCTGGGGCAGCGCCCTTGGGAAGCACTAGGCGGTAAGGCACCTTGGTGCCGTCGTCGGAGGTTGCGGTCAAAAGTCTGGCGTGTGCGCAGTCGGCACGGAACCTGTCAGGCTCTCGCCCCATCAACGCAAAGCG
>JBCDCF010000853.1:0-1782 GCA_039182345.1 Pseudomonadota bacterium | reverse complement strand
TAGTAGACCGTGCCCCTGTGGCCGTCGTGGCCCACCATGGCGCTGGCGGCAAGATGGCCGTCGGTGCGGCCCAACAGGATCGTGGCGTTCTGTTGGGAGAGCGCGAAGGCAATGTCCTTGTGGGGATCGTTCCACGGGCGCGTCAGGCCGCAACGCTGCCACAAGGTGGCTAGGGCGTCGGCTGTGGCGGGGTCAGAAGTGGCGTCCTCGATGCTGAGTGATGCCGTGCTCATTGGGGCCTGAAGGCGCGCTCACGCAGGGACGAGACGGCGTTGGCGTGAGCGTCGAACCCTTCATACGTGGCGAAGGTCTTCGCGTAAGGGGCAAGACGGTCGTAGCCCTTTTTCGTCACATGGCCGATGGAGGTGAGCTTCAGGTAGTCGTGGACGCCCAAAGGCGAGCGGGTGAGGGCCGCCGCATTGGTGGGAAGGACCGCATTGGGGCCAAGGGCGAAGTTGCCGATACACACAGGCGTGTGTTCGCCAAGGAGGATTTCGCCGGCATTGACGAGGACACCCAGATAATCGTGCGGGCTTTGGGCGTGCACCTGAAGGTGCTCGGGCGCATAATCGTTGGTGAAGGCAATGGCCTCCTCAATGGTGTCGGTGAGGACGATGCCGCCCCGCTCCCCCGACAACACGGCGGCCGAAAACGCCCGGCGCTGCTCGCCCATCTCGTCCCAATAGCGGGGGACGGCCGCGCGCGCCTCATCGGCCACCTTGCGCGAATTGGTGACGAGGTAGGCGGAGGAATCGGGGCCGTGTTCGGATTCGATCAAAAGGTCGAGGGCGGCGACACGGCCGTTGGCGGTCTCATCGGCAAAGATAATGGCCTCTGACGGGCCCGCGGGTGTGCCGGGGTCGATCTTGTCGGCAAGAAGGCGTTTGGCGGCCACCACGAAGGGGCTGCCTGGGCCGACGATCTTCACGCAACGGGGCACTGTGTGGGTGCCGTGGGCTACGGCGGCAACGCCATGGGCGCCGCCAGCTTTATAGACCCGCTCGATCCCTGCAAGGCGGGCTGCGACGAGGGTGGCCGCATCCACCTTACCGTCAGGGCCTGGCGGGGTGATGATCACCGCCTCGGGCACGCCGGCCACCACGGCCGGCACGGCGGTCATCATGACGACGGAAGGGAACGAGCCTTTGCCGCGCGGCACATAGCAGGCGACGGACGGGATGGGGGTGTAGCGCTCGCCGGCATAAACGCCTGGCGACATCTCCATCATCCACATGGGGCCTGGCATCTGCGCCTCGTGGAAGCGGCGCACATTGTCGACGCAAAACTCCAGCGTCTCGATCATCTCCTTGTCCACCGCTTCGAACGCGGCGTCGAAGTCGGCCGGGGTCGCGGCAATGTCGTCGGGCGCGACGGTTGCCCTGTCGAACTCGCCGGCAAAGCGCGCCAAGGCCACATCGCCGTCCTTGGCGACGGCCTCGATGATGGGGGCGACTGCGTCCATGAACGGGGTGAGGTCGGCCTCCGTACGGGTCAAGAGGGTGGTGCGGGCCTCAGGCGACAGGTCTGCAAGGATGTGTAGGGAGATCTGGCTCATGGTCCCTGCCGCTACTTTGACTTGAGGAAAATGTCGAGGCCCACGAGACGGTCCAGGAGCCACACCACCGCCAAAGCGACGACGATGTAAAGGACGGAGACCGCCGCAAGGTCCGGCGTGATGACGCTGCGGATGGAGTTGTAGATCTGCACCGGCAGCGTGACCGTGCGCGCATCGGTGAGGAAGAGGCTTACCAGGAACTCGTTGAAGGCAAGGATGAACATCAG
>JBCDCF010000852.1:0-1787 GCA_039182345.1 Pseudomonadota bacterium | reverse complement strand
CCACGGCGAGCCCGGCATCTGGCGCGACCGCTTGAAGCCCGCCGACGCCATCGTGGACGAAATGATGGACCGCCTCTTTGCCGACAAAGCCCCCGGCGGCGATGTCAGCGTGATGGTGAACTCCCTCGGCGCCACACCGCCTGAAGAACTCTACATCATGTTCCGCCGTGTGAAGGCACGCCTTGAGGAGGCCGGCGCCAGGATCGTGATACCGCTTGTGGGCCGCTACGCCACCTCCATGGAGATGACTGGCGCCACCATCACGCTGTGCCACCTCGATGATGAGTTGGCCGACCTCCTCGCCGCGCCGTGCGATTGCGCGTTCTGGCGCGTGGGCTGATGGGCTTTCGCGCCGCTGACCTTGCCAAAGCCAGCGACACCATTGCCGCGGCCGCATCGGCCGCAGCCCCTGAACTGAACGCCCTTGACGGGCAGTTGGGCGACGGCGACCTCGGCATCACCGTCTCCAAAGGCTGGGCAGAGGCCAAGGCCACCGAATTGCCCGACGATCTCGGCCAGGCATTCCTGGCCTTGTCCAAGGCGTTCCAGCGCGCCTCGTCCTCCTCCTTCGGCACCTTGATGGCCACAGGCTTCATGGCCGCCGCCAAAGCCACCAAAGGGCGCGAGGAGGCCGATTGGGTAGAGGTTGCGCCGATCCTCGCCGCAGCGCGCGATGCCATGATGGCGCGCGGCAAAGGCAACCTTGGCGACAAGAGCGTTCTCGACGCCATGGACGCTGCCGCACGCGCCGCAGACGGCCACACCGACCCCGATGCTTTGCTGCCGGCGGTCAAAACGGCGCTGGCCGACTGTCTGGACCACTTTCGGGGCGAGCCGAACCGCCTCGGCCGTGCCAGAATGTTCGGCGAGAAAAGCCGCGGGCTCGACGACCCCGGTATGCTTGCGCTGCAGCGCATGGTCGACGCGCTCGGCCAACGACAACACGAAAGGGAGTAACCGCATGGACGTCCAGTCGCCCCAAGGCAAGGTCTCCGCGTGGCTTGCATCGTTCGAAAAGGCCCTTGCCGCCCGCGACATGGCGGCCTTGACAGAGCTCTTCGCGCCAGAATGCTATTGGCGTGACCTCATTGCCTTCACCTGGAACATCAAGACCATGGAAGGGCGCGAGGCGATCGCCGAGATGGCCGGCGCGACGCTAGCAAACGTCAACCCTCGCAACTTTGCCGTCGAAGGGCCTGTGTCTGAGAACGCCGGCCGTCAGGAAGCCTTCTTCACCTTCGACACCGACACCATGAACGGGAAGGGCCACATTCGCCTTGGCGATGACGGGGCGTTTACGCTCCTGACCACCGGCCAGTCCCTCAAAGGCTTTGAGGAGAAGACCGGGCCGACCCGCGATATGGGCGTTGCCCACGGCGTCCACACCGACCGCGAGACCTGGGCCGAGGCGCGTGCCCGCGAGGAGGCAGAGCTTGGCATCACCCGCCAACCCTATGCGCTGATCATCGGCGGCGGCCAGGGCGGCATTGCGCTCGGCGCACGACTGAAACGCATTGGCGTGCCCACCCTCATCATCGAGAAAAACCCGCGGGCCGGGGACAGCTGGCGCAACCGCTACAAGTCGCTGTGCCTCCACGACCCGGTCTGGTACGACCACCTGCCCTATCTGCCCTTCCCCGACCATTGGCCCGTGTTCTCCCCCAAGGACAAGCTGGGCGATTGGCTGGAAAGCTACGTGAAACTTATGGAGCTGAACTACTGGGTGAAGTCCACCTGCAAGAGCGCCTCCTACGATGAGGCCGCCGGCGAGTGGACCGTCGTGGTGG
>JBCDCF010000851.1:0-1793 GCA_039182345.1 Pseudomonadota bacterium | reverse complement strand
GACCCGCATACGGCAACGACGGCCGTGTTTTACTCCATCAACAATTGCCAGGTGGGGCTGCGGGGGATCTCGTTCGGGCACTTTCTCATCAAGCAGGTGGCGCAGGATCTGGCGCGGGAGATGGCGAACCTGAAGTCCTTCAGCACCTTGTCGCCGTTGCCGGTGTTTGCCGCCTGGCTGCGCGATGCGGCAAGCCGGGGCGACCCTGTTCTGTCAGATGTGCGGGAGACGGTGGCGCCACTCCTTGAGGGCAATGCCTGGCATGACGATCCCGGCGCCGCCAAGGCGGCCGAAGCAGTGCTGATGCCTCTAGCCGCCCACTATCTGACAGAGGCGCGGGACGGAAAAGGCCGGCTCTTGGACCCTGTGGCACGGTTCCACCTTGGCAACGGCGCACGGCTTGAGGAGATCAACTGGTCGGCCGACAGGGGTGCGCGGGGGCGGGCAGCCTCCTTCGGCATCATGGTCAACTACGCCTATGTCCTGAGCGAGGTGGAAGACAACCACGAGGCCTTCATCAACGATGGCACCGTCGCGGTCTCCCAGAACGTTCAGCGCCTTGCCCGGG
Organism: Pseudomonadota bacterium; assembly: GCA_039182345.1. Lineage (GTDB taxonomy): Bacteria > Pseudomonadota > Alphaproteobacteria > Rhizobiales > Amorphaceae > Acuticoccus. The sequence continues at coordinate 1,225 of JBCDCF010000851.1, read as the reverse complement.
AGGCGGTCCCGAGCGGCGTCCCGGCGTCAGCGTCTTAAAAGGTTGCCGAAGACGCCGCGGGCGAGGGAGCGGCCGAGCTTGGCGCCCGAGGCGCCGCCAATCATCCTGCCGACGGTGCCACCCACCTCGCCTGCGACGGAGGTGGCGGCGGAGCGTGCGCTCCTCTGGCCGGCGGTGGGCTTCTTACGCGGCGCGCCGAAGATGGCCTCGAAAATGGATGAACCCTCCTGCGGCTCCTCGACCTTTTGGGGCACGGCATCGGGCGGGGCGGCCTCAGCCGCCTGGTGGGCGCGCTTGGCCAGAAGCTCGTAGGCGCTCTCCCTGTCGAGCCGCTTGTCGTACTTGCCCATAAGGGGGCTTGCGGCCATCAGCTCGGCCCGCTCGGCGGGGGTGATGGGGCCAAGTCGCCCCGCAGGCGGGCGGATCAGCGTCCGCTCCACAATGGAAGGCGCGCCCTTGCGCTCAAGGGTGGAGACCAGCGCTTCGCCAACGCCAAGCTCGGTGATCACCCGTTCTGTGTCGAGCTTGGGGTTGGGGCGGAAGGTCTCGGCCGCCGCCCGCACGGCCCTTTGGTCCCGCGGTGTGTAGGCGCGAAGGGCGTGCTGCACGCGGTTGCCCAATTGGCCGAGCACACTGTCTGGAATGTCGAGCGGGTTTTGGGTGACGAAGAACACGCCGACGCCTTTGGAGCGGATCAGCCGCACCACCTGCTCCACCTTCTCCAACAGCACCTTCGGCGCTTCGTCGAACAGAAGGTGCGCCTCGTCGAAAAAGAACACGAGCCGCGGCTTGTCGGGGTCGCCCACCTCGGGCAGCTCCTCAAACAGCTCAGACAACAGCCACAGCAAGAACGTCGCGTAGAGCCGCGGGTTGGTCATCAACCCATCGGCGGCCAAGACGTTGACGATGCCACGGCCGCTGGCGTCTGTGCGCATCAGGTCGTTGATTTCAAAGGCGGGTTCGCCGAAGAAGTGGTTGCCGCCCTGCTGCTCCAACACCAACAGCGAGCGCTGGATGGCACCGATGGAGGCCGGCGACACAAGACCGTACTGGCGTGACAGCGCGGCCGTGTTGTCAGCCACATGGACCATCAGCGCCCGCAGGTCTTTCAGGTCCAGGAGCGCCAGCCCCTCATCGTCCGCCATGCGGAAGGCAATGTTGAGGACGCCCTCCTGCACATCGTTGAGGTCGAGGAAGCGGGCCACCAGCAGCGGTCCCATCTCGG
>JBCDCF010000850.1:0-1794 GCA_039182345.1 Pseudomonadota bacterium | reverse complement strand
TACCGCGGGCCACGTCCTCGGCCAGCATTTTCATGCCCTTGGCAAGGTTTTCGCCGCTCTGTGTGGCGGTCTCGCGCAACAGTTCGGGGTTGGTGAGGATGAAGTTGGAGGGCGACAGCGCCGCGCTCAACTGCCTGACATAAAAGGCCGCCTTCTGGCGCGTGTGCTCGTCAAGGTCGGCGGTGTCTTCCACAAGGCTTTCCGCCCAGCGGGTGGTGATGAGGTAGCCCTGCTTCAAGAAGTCGAAAAACTGGACGGCGGACCAGTCCTCGTCGCGAAAGCGCTTGTCGGCAGGGTCTGGCTCGGCAACGGGGGGCGCGTCCTCGCCTGACAGGCGCCGCATGGCCTGGGCGTAAAGGTGCATCCACTCCGTCGCAAGGCGTGTCTGGGCCTCCACCGCGCGCTGGGGATCGGCGAGCCAATAGTGGCCAACGCGCGACAGGGTGCGCATCCACTCGGTGATTTCGGCGGAATAGTCTGCCTTGGGCGCGCCAGGCTCAGTGGGCGCCACGTAGGCGGCAAGGGCGGAGGAGGCGTGCTCCAACATGCGGCCAATGTTTTTGGCAAACGCCTCCGGGTTCTCCACCACGTAGTTGAGGATCGGGTCACGCGGTGTGTCGGGGGTGCCACTGGCGGCCATCTTTGGCGATCTCCCAGCGTTCACATTAAACGCCTGTTGTTTCTTTTGGGTCTCAGTCATGGGACGAAGAACACCCTCGCCCACAGCGGTACAATAGGGCAACGGCAGCCAGTTGCCGACGCCCTTTCCGCCCGATTTGGTGACGAGAAGGGGAATTGCGAGCGTTGGCGTACGCGCGATGGAGTTTGGGAGCCGCTTGTGCGGCCGCCGCGCTGGCCCTTTCAGGCTGCAGCACAGACCCTGCTGCGCCTTTGATTCCAACGCCTGCCATGTCCGCAACGGTGCTGCCGTCCGAGGCGCGCCCTGTGGACGATGACGGCTACCCCAACATTTTGGCCGATCCTGCCACCGTTGCAGGCCTTCCAAGGAGCGCACGGTCCATCGCTGCCGAAGAAGCCGCCCTTAAGGCGGAAGGGGCTGCGACCGAGGCTGAGACGCGCGGCCTCACCCAAGGCTCCTTCGCCGGCAGCCTGGCACGGCAGGGCCGCAACCATGTGGCCGAGACGCGCCGCGAGATTGAGGCGAGCGGCCGTCCCGCCCTCGTATCGCCGCCGCCTTTGACCCCTGCCGCCACACAGCCACAGCCCGCCCAGCCGGCGCCTGCGGCAGATCCTGGCCGTCCCATCGACCCTGATGCGCCCCTGCCGCGCGCGGTGGGCGTGCCGCCTTTTACAGGCAACCCTGTTGCCACAGACGCAAACGATCCTTAGTCGCTCAAGTGCGTGCCCGGAGTGTGAGCCGATGAACAACTTTCACAAGATCAGACGACTGCCCCCTTACGTGTTCGAGGAGGTGAACCGCCTCAAGGCCGGCGCACGGGCGAACGGCGCCGACATTGTGGACCTTGGCATGGGCAATCCCGATCTGCCGACGCCTCAACCCATTGTCGACAAGCTGGTGGAGACCGTGGCCAAGCCCCGCACCCACCGCTACTCCGCCTCCAAGGGGATTGCAGGGCTCCGCCGCGCACAGGCCGCCTACTACGGCCGCCGCTTCGGTGTGTCGCTGGACCCTGACACACAGGTGGTGGCAACCCTTGGCTCCAAGGAAGGCTTTGCCAACATGGCCCAGGCGATCACCGCGCCTGGGGACGTTGTGCTGACGCCGAACCCGTCCTACCCCATCCACGCCTTCGGCTTCCTGATGGCCGGCGG
>JBCDCF010000849.1:0-1798 GCA_039182345.1 Pseudomonadota bacterium | reverse complement strand
TCCATCGGCGTGATGGACCTTTCCTGGGACGACTATCTGAAGTACCGCGTCGACCCGCAATTCTTCTCCACGGACCTTGGCGTGATCGTCAACCTTGAGAGCTGGAACAACCTCTCCGACGAGGCCAAGGCCATCCTCCAAGAGGAGGCGATCGCCCACGAAAAGTCCTCCATGGAGGCTTTGCAGGCGCGCATCGAAGAAGAGTTCGCCGAGCTTGAGAACCGCGGCCTTCAGGTGGTGACTCTGGAGGGAGAGGCGGCCGACAACTACGTGAACGCTGCCCGCGAGACCACCTGGAACCGCATGAAAGAACAGATGGAGGCGCAAGGCTCTGCCGAGCACTACGACAGGATGATCGAGCTGTTCAACAAGTAGGCCGCCCCTTGCAGTCACAGGCGACAGGAGGCACGGCGGCATGAGCGCCGTCGTGCGCCTTTACGACTGGGTGGTGGTGGCGCTCGCCGTTGTGGCAGGCGCCATCATCCCCGCGTTCATGTTCATCATCGTCTACCAGGTGGTGTGGCGGAATTTCGGGCTGCAGCCCTCGGCGCACCTTTTCACCTTCACCGAATATGGGCTCTTGTTCATCACCATGCTGGGCGCGCCCTGGTTGGTGCGCGAGCGCGGCCACGTCTACATCGAAATCGTCACCGCAGCGCTCCCTGCCCGGGTGCGCGCCATTGTCTCGCGCCTCGTGTCTGGCCTTTGCATTGTCATCTGCACGGTCCTTGCGGTGAAGGGGACGGACATCGTCCTCACCAACTTTGCCTCCAACGAGATGGACGTGCGCTCTCTCTACTTCCCCCGCTGGATCTTGATGGCGTGCATTCCCACAGGGTTTGCGCTGATGGCGGTGGAGTTTGCGCGCTTCACCTTCGGGCGGGAGCTTCTGCACACCGGCGAAGCCGGCATTCACGAATGAGCCGCTGATGGAATGGTACGAGGCGCTCGCGCTGCTGCTTGGAATGGTGCTGGGGCTGATGGTGCTCGGCACGCCGGTGGCGCTGGCGTTCCTGGGGGCCAACATCATCGGCGCCTACATCTTCATGGGCGGCGAACGGGGGATCGGCCAGCTCATCAACAACGGTTTCGGCGCGATGACCAACTTCGCGCTGGTGCCGATCCCGCTCTTCCTCCTGATGGGCGAGTTGTTCTTCCACACGGGGCTTGCCACACGCGTCTTCAACGGGGTGGACAAGCTTTTGGGGCGGCTCCCTGCGCGCCTCTCTTACGTGACCGTTGGGGGCGGGACGGCGTTTGCCACTCTGTCAGGCTCCTCCATGGGGTCAACGGCGCTGCTCGGCAGCCTGATGCTGCCGGAGATGCTGAAGCGCGGCTATTCCAAGCTGATGGCCATCGGCCCGATCCTCGGCACGGGCGGGCTTGCCATCATCATCCCCCCGTCGGCGCTCGCAGTGCTTTTGGCCACCTTCGCGCGGATCGATGTGGGCGCGCTGTTGATTGCTGGCGTCATCCCAGGGCTGATCCTTGCAGGGCTTTATGCGCTGCTGATCTTCATTCTGGCGCGCATCAACCCCCAGTCCGCGCCCGCCTACGATGTGGTGAAGATGGCCTGGAAGGAGCGGCTCACCATTTTCGTGGTGGAGCTGATGCCGATGATTGCCGTCGTGGTGCTCGTCATCACCGTAATGGTGTCCGGCTGGGCAACACCTACGGAGGCAGCGGCCTTCGGCTGCTTCGGCGTCCTTGTGCTGGCGGCGATCTATCGCTGCCTGACCATCAAGTCCTTCGTGGCCGCCTGCAAAGGTGCGCTGAAGGTGACTCTGATGGCCTTCCT
>JBCDCF010000848.1:0-1820 GCA_039182345.1 Pseudomonadota bacterium | reverse complement strand
TCCCAGAAGAGCACGGCGTCCCCTCCTACGAGGAGCTGATCTATATTGCCCGGGCCGACAGGATGGATGATGCCATGCTGCCCCGCTTCCTGGATGCCATCGAAGCGGCAACGGTCTGGCAGGCTGAAAACCCGAAAGAGGCCGAAGCCTTGTTCTTTGAAGCGCACCCCGACATTGACAACGCCCTCAACCGCCAGGCCTTTCTGGACACGCTGCCGACGTTTCCCATGGACCCGCGGCCGCTCAACACCGAAGGCTATGAGCGGTTCGCAGCGTTCATGACGGAGGCAGGGCTCGTGAGCGACCTGCCTCCCTTGTCGGACTACGCCGTCGAGATCGACTGAGGCGATCGACCGGCCTACTCGGCAGCCGCGCTATGGGTGAGGGTCGCCACCTCGCCCCGTGCGGGATAGTTGCGGGCAATCACGAAGTCGAGCGCCGGCAGAATGTCCTCAAACCGCGGACGGGCGAAGGGCATCGTCTGGGTGGAGGCGAAGTAGAGCGTCTTGTCGGGGCGGAAGAAGAAAAGGCCAGGCTCGGCGAACTGTGCAGGCTCCTCCACGCCGATGGAGGTTTTGCCGATGCCTGAGGAGACGTAAAGGCCCCAGCTGCGCGCCTGTTCAAGGCTGACGCCGTAACCCACGGTGAGGTTAGGGAGATTCCAATCGGCCTTGGCCTGTTCGGCGCGCGCCTGATCGTCGGTGGAGAGTGCCACCACCTCGATGCCCTTGCCCGTGAACGCCTCTAGCTGCTTTTCAAGGCTGCCAAGATATGTCTTACAAATGGGGCAATGCAGACCGCGATAGAACACGACCATGGTGAAAGGGTCGCCCTTAGCCGTCTCTGACGACCAGGTGCCCCCGCCCACAAGATGAGCGGACAAAGTTGGCACCGGCTGGCGCGGGATGAGGGGGGTGATGTCGGTCATGGCCGTCTTTCCGGTCTTTGCGAAAATGGGTGTGCATACACATATGCAGGGCACCGGAGGGTGACAATCAAAGCCGCGTGACCCTTGCGCGAGGTGCCCGGCCCCTGCCACCCCAACGGCTTAAGAAGGTGAAAGGATAAACAATGGCACTGCAAATCGGCGACACCGCGCCGGACTTCGAGGCCGAAACCACCGAGGGACCGGTTCGCTTCCATGACGCCATCGACGGCAAATGGGCGGTTCTGTTCTCCCATCCGAAGAATTTCACGCCCGTGTGCACCACCGAGCTCGGCTACACCGCCAAGCTGAAGGGCGAGTTCGACAAGCGCAACGTGGTGGTCATGGGTCTGTCGGTGGATGGTCTTGCCGACCACGAAGCCTGGGCCAAAGACATTGAAGAGACCCAAGGGGCCGCGCTGAACTTCCCGCTGATCGCCGACCACGACAGGAAGGTGGCGCTCCTTTACGGGATGATTCACCCCAACGCGTCCGACACCATGACGGTGCGCACCGTGTTCGTCATCGGGCCGGACAAGAAGGTGAAGATGAGCCTTAACTACCCCGCCTCCACGGGCCGGAACTTCGATGAGATCCTGCGGGTGATCGATTCCCTTCAGCTCACCTCGGAGCACAAGGTGGCAACGCCTGTGAACTGGAAGCATGGCGAGGACGTGATCATCGTCCCGGCCGTCACCAACGAGGAGGCCAAGGAGCGCTTCCCCGAGGGCTGGAACGAGGTGAAGCCTTACCTGCGCATCGTGCCGCAGCCGAAGTAGGTCCGGCTCACACCAACTTCAGGAAAAGGGCGCTCTCGCGGGCGCCCTTTTTTAAGGGCTGGCGGCCTGCCCAGCTGTCGCCGAACGCGGCGGCCATGTGGGCCACCACATAGGCG
>JBCDCF010000847.1:0-1821 GCA_039182345.1 Pseudomonadota bacterium | reverse complement strand
TTGAAATCAACGCCCACATTGGCCAGCTGCGAGCCGCGCTGCTTCATTTCGATGAGGGCAAGGCTGTCGTCGACCAGCACGGTGATGGGAACGGCAAGGCCAAGGTCGCGCACGCTGGCAAGGTCGCCCAAGGTCATCTCAAGGCCGGCATCGCCCACGAAGGCCATCACAGGTGTGTCGGGCGCGCCTTTCTTGTGGCCGGCCGCCAGGGCAACGGCGCACCCCATGGTGCAAAAGGCCGACGACTGTAGGAGCGTGCGCGGCGCACTGCAGCGCCACACCTGGCTGAGGAGGATCCTATGGGCGCCACTGTCGGCGGTGATGACCGTCCCCGCAGGCAGCGTGTCGCACAAGGTGTGAAAGGCTGTCGCAGGCCCCCACCCTTCAGGCTCTGCCGCAAACGCCTCCACCAATGCCTGTCGCGCCTTTCCAGGTTCGCCGCCGGGCCAGGTGTCAGACGGGCGCACACCGTCCATCAACGCTGAAAGGGTGGCGGTGACACTGCCCATCAGCGTGAGGGAGACGGCATGCATGCCGTGGGTGCGCACCACGGGGGTGATGTCAATGACGTTGGCGTCACTCGGCCAAGGCTCGCGCCAGCCCACACGCATCTCGATGGGGTCGTAACCGATGAGGAGGATGAGGTCCGCCTCCGCCAACAGCGGCAGGAGGTGGCGGTCGGCAACGGGGGAGAGGCCTGCCCCGCCAAGACAAAGCTCGGCATTCTCATCCACCATCCCCTTCGCCTTATAGGTGGTGATGAGGGGGATTTTGAGCGTCTCCACGAGGCGCTTCAGTTCATCGGACGCACCATCGTTGAGGGCATCGACACCGGCGATTGCAACGGGCCGTTTCGCGCCTGCAAGGAGCGCGCGCGCACGCTCAAGCTGAGGCCCTTCGCCGGGGCGGGCCGCTGCCGCAGGGGCCGGCGCGCGAGGGGCAACGGCGCCAGCATCACCAGCGGCCACCTTGATGGGAAGGTCGATGTGGACAGGGCCTGGCTGGCCGCTGGTGGCAAGGGCCAGGGCCTTTTCCATCACCTGGGGGAGGCTTTTGCCTTCGGCACGGAAGGTGGCCTTCACCACAGGGCGCAGGAGCGCCTGGTGGTCGATCACCTGGTGGGTGTAGGTGTCGGCGTCCGCACCGTCCACGCAGCCTGTGAGCACGATCAAAGGCACGCGGTCCTGCTCGGCATTGGCGATAACGTTGACGGCATTGGCAACGCCGGGGCCGATGGTCGCCACCAAGATCCCAGGCGCACCCGTGGCGTGCCAGGTGCCCTCGGCCATGAAGCCAGCGAAATTCTCGTGCTTGGTGAGCTGAAAGTCGATGCCCGCAAGGCGCAGTGCGTCGATGATGGTGAGCACCTCGCCGCCTGGAATGCCGAAGGCGTGGCGGCAGCCGGCATCGGCCAGCGCCCGTGCAATGATGTCGGCGTGACGCATGGCGCTCAGGCAGTCGTCACGGCGCGGTCGCCAAGGTCCACAGCGCCGGTGTCGGCGAGGCTGTCGATCTTGCCGTCATCGTAGCCCAGAAGCTCCTTGAGAACCTCGCGGCTGTGCTCACCGCGAAGAGGCGGCGGGCGGCGATAGGTGACGGGCGTATCGCTCATCTTGATGGGGTTGCCGATGGTGTCCACCGACCCTGTCTGCGACACGGCGTGGGGCTGGGTGACACGGGCGCCGCGGGCTTTCGCCTGGGGCTCCTCAAAGGCTTCCTTGATGGTGTTGATGGGACCAGCAGGCACGCCGATGGGGTCCAGGAGGGCCGACCACTCAGCCTTGGTGCGGCGCCGCGGGAGGCGGTCAACCGCCTCACGCG
>JBCDCF010000846.1:0-1824 GCA_039182345.1 Pseudomonadota bacterium | reverse complement strand
GCCGAAGAAAAACACCGAACGCCCTGCAATGGCCGCGCCCGCCATCAAGGGCTCCACAAAATCGGTGGCGGCAATCCTCTCGGGCAAAGGCCTCCGCTGCTCTTTGCTGAGCCGCACGAACGCCTTGCTACCGGCGGTGATCATCCCTGCACGGCGATAGGCCCGCCTGAACGGCGCATCGGTGCGCAGAGCCATGATGTGGTCGAGATTGGTGGCAATCACAGTGCGCGCCGGCACAGCGCCCGACCAGGCGACCACACGCTGCACAGCCTTGTGGACGCTGACTTTCGCCACAGGCACACCGAACAGGACATGGTGGTCCAGAGGAGGCAGGCTCTTGTCCCCCTCGCCCTCCCCGATCGTGTCCTGCCGGGGTCCCCCTTCAAGGGGCATGGTCGGCCGCATCCCGTCCAGACCGTAGACCCGTCGGGCCACTGCCTCGTTCCAATGGATGTGGCGCAGCACGCTGTCCGTCATCGTCTCCCCACGTCCTCTGGCGGAGTCGAGCGCACTATGGCGCTGCACGCAAGGAAAAAGGCCCGGAAAACTCCGGGCCTTTCCCATTCACCACAGCTGTGGCGGCGGTTTCTTAGCGGTTGGTGCCAAACTCGGGGTAGGCGAGAACACCCACCTCGCTCTGGTCCAGACCAACGGCCTCTTCCTCGGGCGTTGCCCGCACACCGGTCACCGCGGCCAGGATCAGCCAGACGATGAGGCTGGAGAAGAAGGCCAGCGCACCGATGGACACCACGCCGATGAACTGGACGTAGTAGGTGGCGCCCGTGTTGGTCAGCGGCACAATCATCGTGCCCCAGATGCCGGCCACAAGGTGGGCCGGGATGGCGCCGACCACATCGTCCACCCGCAGGCGATCGAGCAGCGGCACGAAGATGACGATCAGAAGACCACCAACGCCACCGATGAGCGCAGCCTGGCTCATGGACGGTGTCAGCGGCTCGGCGGTGATGGCCACCAAGCCAGCGATGGCACCGTTGAGCGCCATGGTGACGTCCACCTTGCGATAAAGGATCTGCGTCAGGATGATCACCACCACAACACCGGACGCGGCCGCCGTGTTGGTGTTGACGAAGATCTTCGCCACCGACGAGGCATCTTCAATGGTGCCCAGCGCAAGCTGCGAGCCGCCGTTGAAGCCGAACCAGCCGAGCCACAGGATGAACGTGCCGAGGGTCGCAAGCGGGATGTTCGAGCCCGTCATCGGGTGGATGGTGCCGTCCGAGCCATACTTGCCGGCACGCGCGCCAATCACCAGGGCACCGGCAAGGGCCGCCCAACCGCCCACGGAGTGGACAAGGGTGGAGCCAGCGAAGTCGGAGAAGCCCATCTGGTCGAGCCAGCCTTCACCCCACTCCCAGGAGCCTGTGATCGGGTAGAGGATACCGGTCAGGAACACCACGAAGATGAGGAACGGCCACAGGCGCGTGCGCTCAGCAACGGTGCCTGAGACGATGGAGGCCGTGGTGGCGCAGAACACCATCTGGAAGAACCAGTCGGAGGCCGCGGCATAGTCGCCCGAATCCGCCGATGGTTCAGGAATGTCCTTCATGGAGAAGGTGCCGAAGTAGCCGGCTAGCTGATCCCCGACGTTCACGTCCATGTACATCAGGTTGTAGCCGAGTACCCAGAACATCAGGCCCGCGATGGAGTAAAGGCCGATGTTCTTCAGACACTGCATGCCCGCATTCTTGGCGCGGACAAGGCCGGCCTCCAGCATGGCAAAGCCCGCCGCCATGAACATGACGAGGAAGCCGCCCATCAAGAAGAGCAGGGTGTTGAAGACGAATGGGTCAGGGTTGACCGCGG
>JBCDCF010000845.1:0-1828 GCA_039182345.1 Pseudomonadota bacterium | reverse complement strand
GAGGGGAACTCGGCAATCATCCCGTCACCCGCGGTGTTGGCGATCCGCCCGCCATGCCGTGCGATGAAGGCGGACAGGAGGGCCCGGCAATCCATCAACCGTGCCAGCGTGTCGGCCTCATCGGCGGCCATCAGCCGGCAATAGCCCTCCACATCGGCGGCAAGGATGGTGGTGAGCTTGCGCGAGACCTCAACGCTCATGGGACCTCCTTGATGGCGGCGGGTTGGCGTCGACTTCGCCGTGGTTTCAGGCCAAAGAGGGGCCGAAGGAGGGGCACGCGCCTGATCACACACTCGTGGATGAGGGCACACCCTGCGATGACCGCGATGACAACGAGCACTGCCTCCTGAGCCGCGCCAAGGCCAAGGCTGGTGAGCCAGACGCCGGCCACCACCAGAAGCGTTTGATGCAGGATGTACCAGGGGAAAACGGCTTCGGTCGCGTAGGTGAGCGCGCGGCTTGGCCGGTTGAGGTGGCGCTGCGCGAGGCCAAGGGCCGTAAGAATGGTGGCCCAGGCGGCGATGATCCTCAGCGTCCGCACCACCGCGCTCAACACGGGAGAGGCGGTGACGGTGCTGCGCGCCTCGTCCCAGTTCAGCCAAAGGGCGGCGAACAGCACCGTAAAAACGAGTGCCAACGAGCCGATGGGAAGAAGGCCCCTGTCCACAACGCCCCAGAACGAGCGGTCCTTGGCAAGCGCAAAGCCCAGGACAAACACTGTCAGGCAGTGGGCATGGTTGGCCCAGTCGGCCACAAGATTGTGGGTGACGGGGAAGAGATCGCCGATGGAAAGGTCGATGACCACGTGGGGGAAGGCAAGAACGCCAAGCGCCACCACAATGCCGAGGCGCCCGTTGAACGCGCGGGCGCACAGCCGCCCCCCTACACCGTCCATGAACGCTGCCAACGGCCGCGCCGCAGGCAGCAGCAGCAACGTGTAGAGCAGGATGTAGACCACGTACCAAAGGTGGTTCCAGGTGGGCGTGATGATGGAGAAGTCCGACGCCGGATCGAGATAGTGCGGATAGAACGACAGGACGCTGCCTGTGACTTCGCCCTTCTCCACAAGTTCGAAGTAAGCCTGGGGGGCCACCACAACGGCCATGCCAAACAGGATCGGCAGACCAAGGCGCATGGCCCTGCGGCCTGCAAGATGCGTCAAGGGTCCGCTGTCGGCCACAAAGCGCAGCGCAATGCCTGAAATGAAGAAGAGGAGCGGCAAGCGCCACGGGTTGACGAGGCGCATCAACCACTCTGCACTGGGGGAGGCGTGGACGCTCTTCACGTGCCAGTCCCACGTCACATAAAACATGCCGACGTGGTAGAAGATGAGGATTGCGAAGGCGGCAACGCGCAGCCAGTCCAGATCGTGGCGTCGCGTCGGCAGGGAGGGGTCGCGCACGGCCGGTCTCCTTTCCTGAACCGGCGTGACGATGCCTCCCCTTCGCGCTGAGATCGCTCAGTTTGGGACGAGTGGCGGATGCATGGGACGACAGGCAACGGCCCCGCGCCAAACGTGCCGCCCGGTAAAGGCAGGACGCCGCGCGCGGCCCTCCCATTGGGTCTTGGCCGCAGGCCGGGCGGGGCTGGCGCCGAGACGGACGCTGTGGCCGACCGTCGCTCCTTTGCCATTGTCGCGGCCCTTCTCGCGGCCTCTTTGGTGGTGGAGGCGACCTCGCTGATCCTTGATGGTGGCGAGGACCTTCAGCCCTTCGGGTGGTGGACGCCGTTCCTGCTTGAAGGGTCATCCCATGCTCTCCTTTTGGCCCTCTTCCCCCTTGTGCCGGCGCTTTTGTCCCATGCGCCTCTGACGGCAGCCACCTGGCGG
>JBCDCF010000844.1:0-1832 GCA_039182345.1 Pseudomonadota bacterium | reverse complement strand
GTGAGGGAAGTGGCAGTCGCGGTCAGTGGTGAGCTCCGTCCCAGGCTGACCGCGCGCGCAAGGTTGCCTCGTTATAGGCAAAGAAGCAAAGCCGCGCGTCAAGCCATGCGGCCATGCGGCCGGTGTAAAGGACGAGCTCTTCAAGGACGTCTTGAAGGGGGGTGTCTGCCAACGCCTCAAGCCCGTCGGTGAGCGCATCTCCTGTCTTTGTCATGTGGCACAGGCCCACCACGCGGGTGAGCGCCGCCTCGATGACAAAGCGCGCCACGGCAACGCCGTCCTCAGCGGTGCGCGCGTCAGGCGTGTTCCACAGGCGCCACAGCAGCTCTTGGGTCTTGCGCAGTTCCCCTTCGGCCATGTGGAGGGGGCCAAAGGGCATCATCTTGCCCTCGCGCGCCATCAGATCGGCCACCTCCTGGGGCTCGCGCGTCCAGGCGGCACGGCGCGCGTCGGCAAGGCGGGTGAAGGCGGGCGAGGGGGCATCCGTGTGCGGTGATGGCGGTGACTGATTGGGGCCTGTGAGGTGCGCAAAGAACGGCCGCAACCCCTGTTCGCGTCGCTGTGTCTCAGCGTAGTCCTTCAGCCAGTCCACAGGGCCGTCCAACTGGCCAAGATAGTTCACCGACGCCGTCTCGGCCTGGAGCGGCGCATAGGTGATCTCAAGATACTGACGCTCCGGCCAGTAGAAGAAGGCGCCTGGCGGCATTTCCAGCACATCGCGCCCACCCTCCGAGCGGCACAGAAACGGCACAGGCCACATGATGTGACTGCCAGCAATCTTCGCACAGTGAATGTCGGCGGTGAGGGGAAGGGCGGCCAGGAGGTGGGACAGCGTGTTGGGGGAGGCCGCCGGGTCGAGGGTGAGGGTGTGAGCCTTGCCGCCCGTCTCGAACGTCAGCTTCACGAGGCACTCCTGATGGTCTCTTTGACAATGCGGGCGACCGTCCCAGGCGCCTCCACATGGGGCAGGTGGCCGACGCCTTTGAGGCGGTGGACGGCCACGTGGCCCGGCAGTCCGTCGGCATGGCTTTGGGGGATGATCTGATCCTCAAGCCCCCAGATCACCCGCACGGGGATGGCGAGGTCCGCAAGCACTGGCCTGCGATCAAACACCTGGGTGCCGTGCGGAAACAGGGTTTGCGCCAGCCTCCTTTGGGCCGCGCGGACGGGTCCGGGCCGGCGCCTGTGGAGCGCGCGGGCAAACCCTTCAGGCACCGAACCGTCGGCCCCGAACAGGAGTGCCAGCCAAGGCGCCAGCCCCTCCACAGTCTCCGCCTGGGTCAAACCGTCAAGAAAGGGGCCGTTGATGTGCGGGCCGAGGCCTGCGGGCGCAATCAATGTGAGGGAGCGCATGGTGAGCGCACCGATGGCGGCAAGCTCCAGCGCCACCGCTCCGCCGAGGGACTGGGCCACCACGTGCCCTGCCGCCGCACCCTCCCTTTCAACCGATTGGGCCACAGCCTCCGCAAGGCTTTCCAACGAGGGGGTGGTGACGGGTTGCGCGCTCTCGCCGTGGCCAGGAAGGGCAAGAGCCACAGGCGACACACCATCAAGGTGCAACAGGAGCGGCGGCCACACCAAGGTGTCGGCCCCGAAGCCGTGGAGGAGGAGGACGGGCTCCGCCCCTGCCGGCTGCGCGGCCTTGTGCCGAGGGGCTGCGGCCACAACGTCGCGCCGTTTAATCCGCCCGCCTGGGCCTGTCCCCGTCAGCCCGTCCAGCGACACGCCGAGGTCCTTTGCCACCCGGCGCGCAAGGGGGCTTGCCACAACACGCCGACCCGCTGGGCGCCTCAGTGCCGGCGCTGGCGGAGCTGGCGTCGTCTCGGCAGGGG
>JBCDCF010000843.1:0-1833 GCA_039182345.1 Pseudomonadota bacterium | reverse complement strand
GTTGCCGAAGGCCTGGAGGCCGAACAGTGAGGCGGCATGGTCCACATCGTCGAATACGAATGAGGTGGACTGGTAGATCGGCGTTGCACGCGCACCCGTGGTGGGGTCGGGGTTGGCGCCGGCGTGAATGGCGAGCGTGTCAAAGCCAGGTTGGTCTTCGGCCATGGGGAACTCCTCGAAGCGGCGTCGCTGCCGGCTTGGGGCAGAGCGGCGCCCCAAGACGGGTTCCGACCATCTGCCCGGCGCCGCATCACGCGCCCAATGTCGTTGTCATGGCCTGGTGCGGCCATGTGCCTCGTGCTCTAGCGCATCCTTTGCGCGGAGTGAAATCACGCACGGTGAAGTGATGGCTGGGCGGGGACGGACGCGCCTGCAGAGGGCGCTCAGGTGTCGGTCTGGCCCTCGGGCTTTCGCTTGGCGGCGCGCTTGGCCTTGGCCTTTTCGCGGGCGGCGTGGATGGCAGCGTTCGCGGCCTTGAGGGCCGCCTTTGCCTCGATCTTGCGGGCAAGGGGGCGGGTGCGCTTCAGCATCGTGGCCATGTTGCGGCCGGCCCGCTTTTCCACCTCGTGAATGCCCTTGTCGAGGGCGGCCGACCTTTCCCGCGCTCTTTTGAGGTAGCGCCGCGCCGTCGCCGAGACGGTGACAAGAAGGACGATGCCCACCGCAATCAAGGGGATGCCCGTGGGCAATGGTGTCCACACCGTCAAAAGGCCTACCAGAAGGCAGACCGCCGCGATGACGATAAACGCGATCTTTCGCATTCGGTTGGTGAGTGCCTTCATCGCCGGCTCTCTCGAATCACCCGTGATGGTGTTTGAACAACCACCTTCCTTCTAGTGCAAGGCCGCGGGCGGTGTACACACCAGCGGTCAACACAATGGGCGGCGTGCGCCGATGCGCATCAGGGGTGGGCGGTGTGGGGAACTGGTCGGCGCTTAAGCGCGGGCCTTCTTCAGGACGAAGACCTTGGACACGAAGGCGGGCCAGGAGGCTTCCACCTCAAGCCCAGCATCGGTGAAGAGCTGGTGAAAGTCCGTCGTCAGGTAGCTGCGATAGTAGGGCTCGTGGAACATCTGGGGGAACAGCTCCAGAAGGCCGTCCAGCGCCGGCGTGTCGCCTGTCTGGAGGGAGTCCACCACAATGGCGCGGCCGTCCTTGGCAAGAACGCGGGCAAACTCGCGCGCCACCATGGGCCGGACCTTCGGCGGCAACTCGTGGAAGAGGTAAATGTTGGTCAAAATGTCGAAGCTGCCATCCTTGAAGGGCAGCGTTTCGGCCGCCGCGGCAACGGGGCCAGGGCCTTGGGGCACGTTGGCGGCAGCGCGCTCAAGGTAGGGCTCAGACAGGTCCGTCGCGACCACGGGAAGTCGGGGGAAGGCTGAGCGCACATCGCGCAGAAAAGCGCCTGATCCTGTGGCCACATCCACCATCGTGAGGCCGCGCTGGTCGCGGTGGCGCACAATGTCGGCAATGGGCACAAGGGCTTGGCGACGCATGGCGGCGGCCGCGCCGAAGAACAGCGTTTCCACCTGCGTGTCGTAGAGCGCTGCCGAGGTGTCGCTCATCCATCCATCGGTCTGAAAGTGGAAGTTTTGCATATAGTAGCGGGGGCGGCCCGAACCTTCCCGCTCCACCTCCTGGTGGGAGCTTTGCGCCCGCCGCCGCACCACGTTGGGAAGGTCTTTGAGGTAAAGCTGCCTGCGGGTCCACAAGCCTGGCAGGCCATCCGGCTCATCGTCCGGCAGCGGGTAAAGGCCGGCTTCAACGTTCTCAAGGTCGCGGGCCAGAAGTTCGCGCACATGGCGCAAAAGGGCAGGGCGCTTCGGCACGCCT
>JBCDCF010000842.1:0-1844 GCA_039182345.1 Pseudomonadota bacterium | reverse complement strand
CGCGCCCATGGGCGTTCGTAAGAAGGCTTCGATCACCGCCTCAGCTTCAGCGCGGCGGGCGGTGACGAGGAGGCCGTGGTGAAGGATAGGGATCTTCGCCGCCTCCGCCACCTCCGCCCAGATCTCGCGGGAGCGAACGGCCTTGTCCCAACAGTCGCCGGCCTCCTGGCCGGTCACCGTCACAAAGCCGAAATTGCGAATGGAGGCGCCGTTCGCCTGCCCGTCCCGCTCAAGGACCACAACGCGCTTGCCCCGCTTGGCCGCCGCCAGTGCATGGGCAAGGCCCACAATCCCTGCCCCCACAACGGCAAGGTCGTAGTGCCCCCTCACGCGGTCTGCCCTTTGCGCTTCAGGTCCAGCGCTTCGGCGTGGTGGCAGGCGAGAAAGTGCTCCGGCCCCACCTCACGCCACGCAGGCACTTCACTCCTGCAGCGCTCTGTGGCGTAGGGGCAGCGGGTGTTGAACAGGCAACCTGACGGGGCGGACATGGGCGAAGGCACCTCCCCTTTAAGCGCCACGGGCTCGAACGGGGCATCGGGGTCAGGGTTCGGGACCGCCGACAACAGGGCGTGGGTGTAGGGGTGTTTGGGGCGGAAGAACAAGGTTTCGGTGGGCGCGTACTCCATGAACTTGCCCACATAAAGCACCGCCACGCGATGGCTGATCTGCGCCACCACCGACAAATCGTGGGCGATGAACAAGAACGCGACCCCCAGCTCCTCCTGAAGGTCCTTCAAAAGGTTGACGATTTCGGCCTGGATGGAGACGTCCAGCGCCGAGACGCTTTCATCGCACACCACAAAGTCGGGCCGTGAGACGAGAGCCCTTGCAATGCAAATGCGCTGGCGCTGCCCGCCGGAAAAGGCGTGGGGGAAGCGGCGCAAATGCTCAAGGTTCAGTTTGCAGCGCTGGGCCATGTCGCGCACGCGGGCGTCAATTTCGGCGCGCTTCCTCATGAGCCCACCGGCCGTCAGCGGCTCTGCGATGATGTCGCGCACCGTCATGCGGGGGTTCAGCGAAGAGTAAGGGTCCTGAAACACCAAGGACATGCGCGGGCGAAACCGGCGCAGCGTCTCCCCCGACAGGGTGGACAGCTCCACTTTGCCTTCGTGGAAGACCATGTTCATGTGCTTTCGGAAGGCGCGCAGCTCCTCCCCCGAAAGACTTGCCACATCCACATCAGTGTCTTTCTGGTGGAAGATGATGCTGCCTGAGGTGGGGTCGACGGCCCGCAAGATGGCCCGCCCCACCGTGGTCTTGCCGGAGCCCGATTCCCCCACCAGCCCCACCGTCTCGCCCCTGTTGATGGTGAAGCTCACATCGTCCACCGCCCGCAGTTCACGCACTTTGCGGGTGAAGAGGCCCTTCTGGCGAATGCCGAAGCGCACATGAAGATTGCGCACCTCAATCAAAGGCGCGCTCATTGGGCGGCCACCGTCATGGCGCTGTCGTAGAGGTAGCAGCGCACCGCACGCTCTGGCGCGGGCGTGAACTCCGGCGGTGGCGCGCGATCGCACACGCCCGGCATTGCCTTGTCGCACCGTGTGCGGAACGCGCAGCCCGTGGGGCGTTCCGATGGGCTTGGAATGTCTCCCGGCACAGGCGTCATGCGTGCGTTGAGGGTGTCGAGCTTGGGGATCGCGTTGAGGAGGCCCACCGTGTAGGGGTGCTTGGGGTCGGCCAGCACCGCCCGCGCAGGCCCGCGCTCCACGATGGTGCCAAGGTACATGACCGCCACCTCATCGGCGATGTGGGCGATGACGCCAAGGTCGTGGGTGATGAAGATCATCGCCATCTGAAAGCGCGTCTGAAGGTCACGCATCAGCTTCAGCACCTGGGCCTGG
>JBCDCF010000841.1:0-1845 GCA_039182345.1 Pseudomonadota bacterium | reverse complement strand
GCCGACGGCCCCACGCTCAATCACAAGCTCCACGCAATCGACGCTGGGTCCTGGCGAATGGGGGCCGGTCTCGTTGGCGTTCAAGAACTCCGCCTCGGAATGGTTGCGGCGGTGCCAGTCTGTGCGCATCACCACCCAGGCGCCTTCGGGGATGGTGCCATTCTTGCTTTCCCAGTCGCGCACACCGTCGGCGGTCAGCAGATAGTCGGGATTTTCGGCCACCTCGGCGGAACAATCGATGACGCACACGGGTGCGACGATCCGCTTGATGGGCAATGTGTCGGTGAAGCCGTCGGAGTAGTCCTTGCCGGTGATCCAGTGGACGGGCGCATCGAAGTGGGTGCCTGAATGCTCGCCCAGCTTCAGCCAGTTCCACGCCCACCACGGTCCGTCTTTATCGTACTGCGAAATCTTGTGGATTTCGATCTTCGGTGTGTCCACGGCAAGCTCGGGCGGCAACTTCAAGAGCGGCGTGTCAGGCCCCAGCGGCCCCGACAGATCGACCACCTCCACCGCGCCAGACGCCAACCCCTCAGCCAATTCCCTCAAAGCCATGATGCCCTCTCTTTTCGTGTGGTGAGAGACTGTGGCATCGATGGGCCAATTGCAAACGGTGGCGCATCGACTGTGGTGCAGCACCGAACGGGAGGGAACGGCGCCTATGGCGGCTCATCAGTTTGACGCGATCGTCGTGGGCGGCGGGCACAACGGTCTTGTGTGTGCGGTCCACATGGCGCGGCAGGGAATGGCGGTGGCCCTGTTTGAAGGGGCTGACACCGTGGGCGGGGCCATCCGCACCGAAGAGGTGACGCTGCCAGGCTTCCGCCACGACCTTTACGCCATGAACATGAGCCTGTTTGCAGGCTCCCCCTTCCACCGCGAATACGCCGATGACCTTGCCAAGCACGGTCTTGCCTTCGCCCCTGTGACGGACTGCTTTTCAAGCGCCTTCCCGGACGGCCGGTGGCTTGGTGTCAGCACCGACCTTGAGACGACGGCGGGTCGCATCGGCGCATTCGACGAGGAGGATGCCAAAGCCTGGCGCGACCTTGTTGCCGCCTTCCCTAGCGATGCGCCGCACTACTTCGCCCTTCTCGCAACGCCCATGCGCCCCGGCCCCCTCATCAAGACCGCCCTCAAAACTTTGAAGGCAAAGGGCGGTGCCTGGTCCATGGAGGCTGTGCGCCTTCTGATCGCCTCCCCGCGTGAGTTTTTGGACGCGCACTTCAACGATCCTCAGGTGAAAGCAACGCTAGCGCCTTGGGCCATGCACTTAGACTTTGCGCCCGAAACGTCGGGCGGCGCGCTGTTTCCCTACCTGGAAGCGATGGCCAACCAGACCTTCGGCATGGTGCTTGGCAAAGGCGGCGCCGACACCGTGCCGCGAGCGCTCAAGTCCTACCTGGAAGCCCTTGGCGGCGTGGTGGCAACAGGCACCCCCGTTGTGGGCGTGGAGCGGGTGGCAGGGCGCGCCACAGGCGTCATCTTGGAAGATGGTGAGGTGGTGCGCGCCCGCGAGGCGGTGGTGGCAAGCGTCACCCCGTCGGGCCTTCTCAACCTGTTGGGCACCACCGGTCACACGGCGGTGGACAACCGCCTCAAAGCCTTCCGCCATGGGCCCGGCACCATGGTGATCCATGTGGCGGCGAGCGGCCTGCCGCAATGGCAGGCTGGCGAGGAACTGTCGCGGTTTGCCTATGTGCACCTTGCGCCCGACCTTGGGGCCATGGCCGCCGTCTATGATGAGGCCATCTCAGGCCACCTTCCCGCCGAGCCCATGCTTGTGGTGGGCCAGCCGACGGCGGTTGATCCCTCGCGGGCACCGGACGGCAAGCACACCTTGTG
>JBCDCF010000840.1:0-1849 GCA_039182345.1 Pseudomonadota bacterium | reverse complement strand
CGTAGGCGGTCAACAATTCGGCAATGGAGCGCAGGGCGTGAAGGTGGATGCGCTCATACCCGTGGGAGGAATCAACGCCAAAGGCCACAAGTGCCGTGCGCACGTCGTAGCCCGCCTGAAGGGCCGCGGCGCTGTCAGAGCGGTAGTAGCGGAAAATGTCCTTCTGGAAGCGGATGTCGTTTTCATCGCACAGACGCAGGAGCTTTTGGGTCAAGTGCCAGTCGAAGGGGCCCGCCTGGTCAGCCATCGCGATGGTGACGCCGAACTCCGAGGACGCCTGGCCTGGGGCCGTGGTGCCATTGTCGACGGTGATGAGGGAGGCAATGTCGTCCGTCAGCACCGATGCGCCGCCGATCCCCACCTCTTCGGCGACGGAGAAGATGAAGAAGATGTCGACAGGAAGCTCCGCCCCCTCCCGCTTCAGCGCCTCCATGGTGGCAAACAGGATCGCAACGCCAGCCTTGTCGTCCAGATGGCGCGAGACGATGAAGTCGTTGTCCATGAACTCAGGCTGCGGGTCGATGGCCACAAGGTCGCCCACCGCAACGCCGAGCCGCTCAAGGCCGTTGGCGCTGGTGACGAGGGCATCGATGCGAAGCTCCACATTGTTCCAGGCGACGGGCTGGGTATCCACCTCCTCGTTGAAGGTATGGCCGGACGCTTTCAGGGGCAAAATCGTGCCGCGATAGGCGCCTTTGGCGCTAAAGACGGTGGCGCGCGCCCCTTCGGCAAAGCGCGACGACCAGGTGCCGACGGGCACAAGCTCCAGCCGGCCGTTGGGCTTCAGCCCCTTCACCTGTGCGCCGATGGTGTCGAGGTGGGCAATCATGGCGCGCGCGCCGTGGGGGCTCTTGCCGGGAAGGCGTGCGCGAATGGCCCCGCGCCGCGTGATCTCCATGGTGACGCCGAGCCTGCGCAACTCGGCAACGGCCGCCCGCACGATGGTGTCGGTATAGCCCGTCGGCGAGGCGATTGACAAAAGCTCGGCCAGAATGTCCTTCAAATAGACGGTGTCGATCGTCAGGCGGGACACGGCGCCTCCTGCATCTGCGCCGCTCTGCGTGCCGCGTGGGGCACCGACAAGGGAAACAGAAGGTCGATGAAGCGCTCAGCCGTCGGCTGCGGCTCGTGGTTGGCAAGGCCAGGCCGCTCGTTCGCTTCGATGAAGCGGTAGCTGGGCGCGCGGTGGGACGGCACCATCAGGTCCACCCCCACCACGGGAATGTCGATGGCCCGCGACACCCTGACGGCGGCATCCACCAGGGCAGGGTGCACATGGTCGGTCACATCGTGAATGGTGCCGCCGGTGTGAAGGTTCGCTGTCCGTCGCACCTGCACTTCCTGACCGTCCTCCACCACACTTTCAAGGGTGTATCCTTGTGCCTTCAAGCAGCGCAGCGTCTCGCTGTCCACAGGGATCGTCGCCTCTCCACCGGTGGCAGCGGCTCTGCGGCGGCTTTGCTTGTCAATCAAGGCGCCGAGTGTGGATTGTCCGTCACCAAAAACCCGCGCCGCCTTGCGCACGGCAGCGGCCACCAGGCGGTGGTCGATGACCACGAGGCGCAGGTCATCCCCTTCCACGAACTCTTCCACCAGAACGCGCTCGCACTCCTGGCGCGCCATGTCGAAGGCGGTGGCAACATCGTCCTCAGGCCCAAGGCCAACGGAAATGCCGCGCCCCTGTTCGCCCCGGGCAGGCTTGATGACGATGCGCTCGTGCCTGTCCAGCATGGCGCGGGCCGCCTCGGCATCGCCTGCCTCCACCTCGTCGGGAACGGCAATGCCGGCGCGCTCAACGATGGAGCGGGTGACGGCCTTGTCATCGCAGATGGACATGGCAACAGCGCTG
>JBCDCF010000839.1:0-1855 GCA_039182345.1 Pseudomonadota bacterium | reverse complement strand
GGTTATGCGCTGAGGGCCTACGAGCGGTTCGCCAAGATCCGCCGCCGCAAGGACGGGCTGTGGCGCATGTCCCACCCCAAGATCGGCCAGCAATATAGGCTGAACATCGGCACCATCGTTGAAATCCCGACCCTTCCCGTCCGCCTTGTGGGGCGCCGCGGCAAGACGCTGACGCGGGGCGGCCGTGTGCTCGGCAACATCGAAGAGTATTTTCTGAACACTCTTGCGCCCGGCGACACATTCCTGTTCGCGGGCGACATCCTGCGCCTTGAAATGGTGCGCGAGAACGAGGTCCTCGTCACACGCTCCAAACAAAAAGAGCCGAAGATCCCTTACTATGGCGGCTCGAAGTTCCCTCTCACCACCTACCTTGCCCAGGTGGTGCGCGGGATGCTGGCCGACCCCGAACGACGGCGCGATCTCCCCGAACAGGTGCGCGACTGGGTGGACCTTCAGGGCGAGCGCTCCCTCCTTCCGGCCGACGATCAGCTCTTGGTGGAGACGTTTCCGCGCGGCAAACGCCACTATCTCGTCGCCTACCCGTTCGAGGGGCGCCTTGCCCACCAGACCCTCGGCATGCTCCTCACCCGCAGGCTTGAAAGGATGCGGCTGAAGCCCATGGGGTTCGTCGCGTCCGACTATGCGCTCGCCATCTGGGGGCTCAGCGACCTGTCGCCCGCCTTCGATGGGGCCGACCGAACCATGGCCGACCTTTTCAACGAGGACTTGTTGGGCGATGATCTGGACGAGTGGCTCGCCGCCTCCATCCTCATGAAGCGCACGTTCAGGGCGTGTGCGGAGATTGCCCAGCTCATCGAGCGGCGCCACCCAGGCAAGGAGAAGACGGGCCGCCAGGTCACCGTCTCCACCGACCTTGTGTACGACGTTCTGCGCTCCCATGAGCCCGACCACATCCTTTTGAGAGCCACCTGGGCGGATGCGGCAACGGGCCTTCTGGACATTAAGAGGCTCGGGACGATGTTGGCGCGCATCAAAGGCGCCATCGTGCACCAACGTTTGGCAAAGATATCCCCACTTGCTGTGCCCATCATGCTCGAAATTGGGCGCGAAATTGTACAAGGTGAGGCGTCCGAAACGCTTTTGGCAGAGGCGGCGGACGCGCTGGTCGAGGAGGCTCTCGCGTGAGTTTGGACGAGACCCCAGGTTTTGCCGCCGCAGCCATGGCGGCCTTCAGCCTTCCAGGGCCACGACCCCCCAATTCACCTTCAAAGGCGCCGCCCCCGACGCTGGCGCAGACATCGATCGCCGGCATGGACGCCGTGCTCGACCCCTCAGGTGCGCTCTACTGGGAAAGCCAGGGCACGCTGATTGTCTCCGACCTACATTTGGAGACAGGGTCCTCCTACGCGCGCACAGGTCAGATGCTGCCCCCTTACGACACGGCGCGCACCCTTCAGCGGCTGTCTGCCGCCGTTGCGCGCCACCGCCCTCAGCGCATCGTTTCTCTGGGCGACAGTTTCCATGACCGAGGCGGCGCGGAACGGCTGAACGAGGCCGACAGAGCGGTGATCGCCTCCCTTGCGGACGCTGCCGAACTCATCTGGGTCACAGGCAACCATGACGGCGACAGTGCCGCAACGCTCGGCGGATGGGCGTGCGAGGCGCTTCAGGTGGGCGGTGTCGTCTTCCGCCACATCCCCGCCGATGAGATACCCAAAGGCCGTGAGGTGGCAGGCCACCTCCACCCTGCCGCGTACGTCTCCATCAAAGGACGCACCATCCGCAGGCGCTGCTTCATCGGCACCGACAAGCGCATGATCATGCCTGCCTTTGGGTGCCTTACTGGCGGATTGTCCATCACCGACAGCGCTTTCGCAGGGCTCTGGCCGTCCGC
>JBCDCF010000838.1:0-1857 GCA_039182345.1 Pseudomonadota bacterium | reverse complement strand
TCTCAGAAGCCTACGAGGTGCTGCGCGATCCGCAAAAGCGCGCCGCCTATGACCGCTTTGGCCATGCCGCCTTCGAGGGCAGAGCGGGCGCAGGCGGCCCAGGCTTCGGCAATGACTTCGCGTCGGCCATGTCCGACATCTTCGACGAGTTTTTCGGCGGCGCACGCTCAGGCGGGCGTTCGGGGGGCGGCGGACGCCAGCGCGGCTCTGACCTGCGCTACAACCTTGAAATCTCGCTGGAGGACGCGTTCGCGGGCAAGACCGTCTCCATCACCGTGCCCACCTCTGCCTCGTGCGACGTGTGCGAGGGGTCAGGCGCGCGCCCTGGCACAAGCCCTGCCACCTGCCCCACCTGCTCAGGCGCAGGCCGCATCCGCGTCGCCCAGGGCTTTTTCACCCTTGAGCGCACCTGTGTGACCTGCCAGGGGCGCGGCAGCGTCGTGCGCGACCCTTGCACCAACTGCAATGGCGCCGGCCGCGTTTCCACCGAAAGGGAGCTGTCCGTCAACGTGCCTGCGGGCATCGAAGATGGCACGCGCATCCGCCTTGCCGGCGAAGGGGAAGCCGGCACCATGGGCGGCCCCTCTGGCGACCTTTACATTTTCTTGTCCATTCGCGCGCACGACTTCTTCCAAAGGGAAGGCGCCGACCTTTACTGCCGCGTGCCCATCTCCATGGCCCGTGCGGCCTTGGGAGGGTCTGTGGAGGTGCCGTCCATCACGGGTGAGAAGTCGAAGGTGAAGATCCCGGAAGGCACACAAACAGGCCGGCAGCTGCGATTGCGCGCAAAAGGCATGCCGGTGATGCGTTCTGGACAGATGGGCGATATGTATATTCAGGTGGTGGTGGAGACACCGCGCAACCTGACCCGCCGCCAAAAGGAGCTGATGGCCGAGTTCGAAGACCTCTCAAGCACGGAAAACCACCCCGACAGCCACGGTTTTTTCTCCCGTGCGAAGGACTTCTTCGACAATCTGAGCCACTGATCACTGCGCCATGACGGCGCCCCGCCGGAGCTTCCCATGATCGATGTTCGCCATCACGCCCGCAACTTGCAGATCCGTGTCGCACGGGAAATGCGCACGTTGCGACGGGGTGATCGTAAGGCCACCGGCGTTGTGGTCGAGAAAGGACGCAAGTCCGCCAAGCCCATGAACATGCGCATCACCGACGAGATCCGGTTTTTGCGCAACTGGGCCGGCCACCCTTTGAAGACTGGCGCCGTTGCCCCCTCAGGCCAGGAGCTGTGCCGGCTGATGGCCCGCTATGTGGAGGCCCACCGCCCAGGGGTCATCGTCGAACTCGGGCCTGGCACTGGTGCGGTCACACAGGCCCTCATCGATCGCGGCGTTCCTGCAGACCGCCTCGTCCTCATCGAATATTCGCCGGACTTTTGCGAACTGTTGCGCAAGCGCTTCCCAGACGCCCACGTGGTTGAGGGCAACGCCTATGCCCTTGGCGAGGTGATTGCCGAACTTGGCAACCCGCCCATCGCCTCAGTCATCTCGGGCCTGCCGCTGTTCACCAAGCCATTGCCTGAGCGCAAATCCCTCATCGCCGAGGCCATGCGCCTGATGGGCCCTGGCGCCCCCTTCATCCAGTTCTCCTACGCCCTTGTGCCGCCTGTGAAGCGCTCCGTCGGCTACACGCTGTCGTGCACGCGCTGGGTGTTGGCCAACCTGCCGCCGGCGCGCGTGTGGCTCTACCGCAGCGTCAGCGAGCCTGCGGCCATCGCCGCCTAAAGGCCCCCCCGCTCACCCCTTCGTCACACTATGGGCCGGGTGTGCCGGGCCAGCGGCCGGCGCGCTTTGGGCGCGGTTGTAGCTTTTCTTGCGCACGACCATATGAGTCCGGCAC
>JBCDCF010000837.1:0-1859 GCA_039182345.1 Pseudomonadota bacterium | reverse complement strand
GTCGAACCCTTTGCGGAAGCGCTGCCAAAACGGAGGACGCTTTTGTGCGGCCCCTGCAGCAAGGGAGCGTTCGTAAAGGGCTGCAATCAATAGGCCGGCCAGGATCGCCACCACGGCAACGGCCATGGGCGGGGGCGCGGCAAGGGTGCTGAGCGCTGTGTTCAGACCATCAAGCCCGGTGCGCTCATCCTTGCCAATGGCCTCCAGCAGCCAAAGCACGCCGTTAAGGGCGGCGCCAAGCACGATCGCCCCCACCCCTGCCACAAGGGTCAGGCGGATGAGCCGGCCGATCCGCAACCCCTTGGACGGCCGCCAGGCGTGGGCAAGGTGACCCGGAAGCACCAGGAAGCACTCGATCAGCGAGGCGATGATGATGGAGATGGCCACGAGCGGGATGGCCGACATCATCTGCCCGATGATGTCGCGCATGATGAAGATGGGCCCGAAGGCTGCAATGGTGGTAATGGAGGAGGCGAGCACAGGCACCAGCATTTCCCTAGCGCCGCGCTCTGCCGCCTCGTCCAAAGGGACGCCACGGCTTGCCAAGGTGTCGGCATGTTCGCCCACCACAATGGCATCGTCGACGATCACCCCCAGCATCATGATGAGGCCGAAGAGGGAGACCATGTTGATGGTCTGGCCGGAGACCAGCATCACCCCCAGCGTTGCGGCAAAGGCTGCAGGGATCCCCACAGCCACCCAGAATGCCACCCGCGCATCCAGGAAGATGAACAGGATGATGAGGACGATGGCGAGCCCCTGCCAGCCATTGCGCACCAAGATGCCGATGCGGTCCCACAGCCGCTCCGTGCGCACGTCATAAAGGCTGATGGTGAGGCTGTCGGGCATGGACGCGCGCGCCTCGTCCACGTCGGCGCGCACCACAGCATCCGCCTCAAGGGCATCGGCGCTCTGGGCGCGGGAGATCACGAGTTCAATGGCCGGCTCGCCGTCGCGAAGCCCTGTGACGGCACCGCGCGAAAAGCCCTCATAGACGTCGGCAATGTCGCCCACCAGGAGCGACTCGCCTGTGGGCAAGGCTTTGATTTTGATGGCGGCGACGGCCTCGGGCGTCTCGTCACCGGCAAGAACGCGCACCTGTTGGTCAATCACCCCGTCGAGTGTGCCTGACGGTCTATCGGCGGTGTTGGCGCGGATGATGGAGGCAAGATCGGTGGTGGACAGGCCATGGCGCAACAGGTCGTGTTCGCGCGCATCGATGATGATTTCCTGGGCACGCACGGCGCGCATGTCCACCTCATCAAGCCCCCTGTCGAGGAGGCCGTCGCGGATGGTGCGCGCAAAGATTTGAAGCGCTGCCTCGGAGAAGGGGCCCGATACGCCCACCTTCGCCACAGGGTCGCGCACCTCACGGGCCACAATGCGGGGGGCCTCCGTCTCCTCAGGCAAGGTGGTGATGGCGGCAACGGCCTGCTCCACGTCGCCCAGCGCCCTCTGCATGTCGGTGTTGGGCTCGAACTCGATGATGGAGCGGGCGGCGTTTTCCTGCGCGAAGGAGCGCACGGTGTCGACGCCTGGCAGGAAACGCACGGCCGCCTCCACAGCGTCCAGAACGTTGTCGCTCACATCCTCAGCGCTCGCCCCTGGCCAGGCAATGGATACATCGATGGTGGACAGGTGCGTCGGCGGCCAGAACCGTGTGGTGAGGTTGATGGCCGCGTAGACGCCGATGACCAGCCTCAACCCCATGACGAGGTTGGCCGCATTGGCGTGGCGCACGAAGACGCCGATGAGGCTCGTGGGGTTGGCGTTCATGGCGCGGCCCCTGTCATCCGCTGCCGGTCAGGACCGCTCGCGGGTCGGGGCCTCGGCAGGGGCGTCGGATGCCGGAACAATGG
>JBCDCF010000836.1:0-1860 GCA_039182345.1 Pseudomonadota bacterium | reverse complement strand
TCCAAGAACTCGCTCATCGTCGGCGGCCGCGCCGATGTGATTGCGCTTGGCGTTGAAGATTTGGCGATTGTGGCGGCTGACGATGCCATCCTCGTCTGCCCCCTCGACCGTGCGCAGGATGTGAAATCCGTTGTCGCAGTTCTCAAAGAGCGGCGGCGCAACGAGCTTCTCGATGTCTCGCCCACCGTCAGCCGGCCCTGGGGCGGCTACACCTCCATCATGAGCGGGCCGCGTTTTCAGGTGAAGCACCTGTTCGTGTCGCCAGGCAAGCGCCTGTCCTTGCAAAAGCACCACCACAGAGCCGAGCACTGGGTGGTGGTCCGCGGCACGGCCGAGGTCACCATCGATGAGCGGGTGGAAACGCTGTCGGAAAACCAGTCCACCTACATCCCCCTCGGCGCGGTGCACAGGCTCGCCAACCCTGGCCGCATCCGTCTTGAGGTGATCGAAGTGCAGACCGGCAGTTATCTCGGCGAAGACGATATCGTGCGCCTTCAGGACGAGTGGGGGCGCCAGTGAGGGGGCCGATCCTCGTCACCGGCGGGGCAGGCTTCATCGGCTCTGCGGTCTGCCGTATGCTCACCCGCGAGGGCGAGGCGGTGGTCAATGTGGACGCGCTCACCTACGCCGCCAACCTTGCCTCCGTCGCTGAAGCGGACGCCACAGGCCGCCACACCTTCGTCAAGGCCGACATTTGCGACCGCGCCGCCATGGCCGACGTGTTTGCCACCCACAGACCCCGCGCGGTCATGCACCTTGCGGCGGAAAGCCATGTGGACCGCTCCATCGACGGTCCTTTGGATTTCGTCACCACCAACGTCTTCGGCACCACGGTGATGCTTGAGGCAGCGCGGGCCTACCGCGACAGCCTGCCTGCACAGGACGCTGCCGCCTTCCGCTTCCTGCACATCTCCACCGACGAGGTGTTCGGCTCCCTCTCCGACACAGGCTATTTCAGCGAAGAGACCCGCTACGATCCCTCCTCGCCCTATGCCGCCTCCAAAGCCTCTGCCGATCACATGGTCCGCGCCTGGGGCGACACCTATGGCCTGCAGGTCCTGGTCTCCAACTGCTCCAACAATTACGGGCCCTACCATTTTCCCGAAAAGCTCATCCCTTTGATGATCTTGAACGCGATGGAGGGCAAACCCTTGCCGGTCTACGGCACGGGCGAGAATGTGCGCGACTGGCTTTATGTGGACGACCATGCCCGCGCCCTTCTCACCATCTTGGCCAAGGGCGAACCTCTCAGCACCTACGCCGTGGGCGGCAATGCCGAGCGCACCAACATTGCCGTGGTGGAAACCATTTGCGACCTTGTGGACGCGCACATGCCCCAGAGCGGGTCGCGGCGCGACCTCATCACCTTCGTCACCGACAGGCCCGGTCACGATCACCGCTATGCCATTGATTCAACGCACCTTCGCACCACCCTCGGCTGGGCCCCACAAATGACCTTCGAGGAGGGTCTGGCCCGCACCGTCGACTGGTACATGGCTCGCAAGGACTGGTGGCAGCCAATCCGCGAAAAGCGCTACGCCGGCGAGCGGCTGGGAAAGGCGGAAGAGACCGCCGCCTAACCTGCCTCACCGCCGGTTGCGGGCGCGGTCTCGGCAAGGGCGTTGCGGATAATCTCCGCAGCGGCCGCGGGCGCCTCCTCGTGGGCAAGGTGGCCCAGGTGCTTCATGCGCACCAGCTTGCCGTTCTTGACCTTGGCAAGGCTTTGGGCGGCAACGGACGGGGACACCGTGCGATCCTGCGCGGCCGCCACCAGCACCAGTGGCGTTTGAAGTCGCTCAAGGTCGCGGCGCAGGGGGGTGAGGTCCCACCCCGCCATCATGGCAAGGGCGCCGCTGACGT
>JBCDCF010000835.1:0-1861 GCA_039182345.1 Pseudomonadota bacterium | reverse complement strand
CGTCATGGGCAACCGCCATGACGAGCTGACCTGGTGGAAAGAGCAGAAGGACGCCAACGGCTATGAGACCATGTCGGTCTCCATCGCGCCCGGCGTCTCCACCCTCGCCTTCTGGGTGGCCCAGCAGATCCTGAACGGCGAAGAGGTGCCCAAGGACCTTGTGGTGCCGTTCCTGCGCATCGACCAGGACAACCTGGAAGCCAACCTTGCCGCCACGGAAGAAGGTGGGGTCGCCAACGTGGAGTACTCGCTGGACGATGCCCGCGAGGTCATCGCCCAAGCGCGCTGACACCGTCCTTGCAGGACGCTGACCTTCACGCCCCGGCCGGGCCTGCCGCACCGCCTCCTGTGGCGGAGACGGTGGTCCGGCTGGACCACGTGGCCAAGCGCTTCGGCGCCGTGGTGGCGCTTGATGATGTGGCCATCACCGTGCCGGCTGGCGCTTGCCTGGGGCTGGTGGGGCACAACGGGGCCGGCAAGTCCACGTTGATGAACGTTCTTGCCGGCACCATGCGACCGGATGCCGGCCAGATCGAGGTGAGCGGCGAGGATCTTACCGCAGGCTACACGGTGGACAGTGCCCGCGCCTCGGGCGTGCGGTGCATCTTCCAGGAAGGCTCGCTCTGCCCCAACCTCACGGTGGCCGAGAATGCGCGGATCGAGCATCCAAGTCTCACCGGCTTTTCCTGGCGCACCAATGCCAGCACCCTCATTGCCTCAAAGCTGGATGAGGTGTTTCCCGGCCACGGCGTACGACCCGGCCAGATGATAGCTGACCTGTCCATCGCGAAACGGCAGATGGTGGAGATTGCGCGGGCCTTTTGCGTCACCGACACGCCCGTGCGCTGTGTGATCCTGGACGAACCCACCTCCTCCCTCGACACCGCCATTGCCGACCAGCTTCTGGCCCACATCAGACGCTTCGTCGAGGCTGGCGGCAGCGCCATCTTCATCTCCCACCTGTTGGGCGAGGTCCTTGCCATCAGCGATCGGGTGGTGGTGATGCGCGATGGGAAGGTGGTGGCCGACCGGGAGGCTAACGCCTTCGATAGGGATGGTCTTGTGGCGGCCATGGGAAGTGTCGCACCGGCCGGCGCGCGGGAAGCCCGCACCGACGTGGAAGCCCGCGCCGACCGCGAACCGACCGTGGACCTTGCCCCGCAGGCGGCCCGGTCAGGTGCACGGCTGCGCGCCTATAAGGGCGAGATCGTCGGTCTTGCCGGCCTTGCCGGACACGGCCAGACCGATGCGCTGGTGTCCGTCTTCGACGGGCAAGGGCGCAAGGCGGGGGAGGCCAGCGTTGCTTTCGTCGCCGGCGACCGGCAGACCGACGGTACCTTTCCCTTGTGGTCCATTGCCGAAAACCTTGCCATTCGCTCCATCCGCGCCCTGCGCAAAGGCGCCCTTGTGGACACCGACGCGCAGATGGCCCTTGCCGAGCGTTGGAAAGGCCGCATCGACATCAAGACGCCCGACATGACCAACCCGATCCTGTCCCTATCAGGCGGCAACCAGCAAAAAGTCCTGTTTGCCCGCGCCCTCGCCTCCGACGCCGACATCATCTTGATGGACGATCCCATGCGCGGTGTGGATGTGGGCACCAAGCGCGAGGTCTATGAGATCTTGCGCCAGGAGGCGGAGGCCGGCCGCACCTTCCTCTGGTACACCACCGAGATGGACGAACTATTGATTGCCGACCACGTTTACGTCTTCCGCGATGGGGCCATTGTCGCCGACCTGACCGGCGCGGACGTGACCGAGGAGGCCATCCTCGACGCCTCCTTCAAGAAGGCCGCATGATGCCAGAGCCCGCCCATTCATGACCGCCTCCTCCACACGGCGGTTCTTAAGGGCCGCGCTG
>JBCDCF010000834.1:0-1869 GCA_039182345.1 Pseudomonadota bacterium | reverse complement strand
GCCTCTGAGAAAGTGGTCCTGACGGTGGCAAGCCACGGCAACACGTCGGCCGCCTCCATCCCCCTAGCGCTCGCCGATGCGGCCGATGACGGGCGGATCCAGCCTGGGGATCTGGTCCTTTTGGAAGCCATGGGTGGCGGCTTCACCTGGGGCGCGGCATTGGTTCGTTGGTGACGCGTCGGCCAATCTTGCTTTGTTCGTATTGACCGTTCCATATCAAAGCCTTAGCACTTCCTTACAATTTAGTCATAAAACGAGCTCGCAGGGTGACGGCACCGCCGCCATGCTTCACGGGCCGCGGGGCAAGGATGGAACGATGGCTGGTAGAACGCTCACACGGGCCGATTTGGCCAACGCGGTTTATCGCAAGGTGAATGTGTCTCGCGCCGAATCGGCGGCAGTCCTGGAACAGTTTTTCGGTGAACTGCTGGACGCCCTTGAGCGCAACGAATCTGTTCGCCTCTCCTCCTTCGGCGTCTTCGAGGTGCGCGAAAAGCACGAGCGCATCGGCCGCAACCCCAAGACTGGCGAAGAGGTGCCCATCGAGCCCCGCCGCGTCGTCACCTTCCGCCCCAGCGATGTTCTGAAGCGCCGCATCAACGGATCGCCGTCGAGCCCATAACGGCGCCATGGACGGGCACGAGGACCCTGAGGCTGCCCATGGGCCCGCTCCAGGCGCCCTCGTTGCCGCCAGCGACCTTGCCAAAGCCCTCGATGTCCCCCCTTCGGTTCTGACGTTCCTGGAGGAGCGGTTCCACGACGTCAGCGCCGTGGTGCGGGGGCGCGAACGGCTCTACCGCGCCAGGGATGCCGCGTTGATGGCAGGCCTCAGCCGCCTCCTTTACGGGGACGGCGTGCCTTTGCGCACTGTCCTTCAAATGGCCCAGTCGGACGAGCGGAGCGCCATCCTGGCACGGGGGCGGGAATTTCTGGGCGCGCTCCTGCCTGAGGATGTGGCCCCCCAGCCTGCCGCCAAGGACCTTCCGCCCGATGTTGTCGTGGGGCGACCAGGCGCTCCGCCGTCGCCAGCAGAGCGGCCGCGCCAGGCCGGCGCGAAGCCCGTGACGCGCGAAGCCATCCACACCATCCTTGCCGAACTCGTCGCCTGTAAGAAGCGCCTCGACGACGTGCGCTGAGGCGACCCGTCCGCTCGCGCCGCTTGACGGGGCACAAAGGTTCGGCTGCGGCTGATTATCCTATTTTAAGCAAATACCATGGAACCGTCCGCGTCGGGGCTGCGTTGATGCACCGAAACCCAGACACGGAAGGCTAGAATGTCTGACGCAATTGATCGCAATTCAGGTCTGCAACCGATGGATATCGTTCGTATCATCTTCGCCATCTTGCTGCCGCCCGTTGGCGTCTTCTTGCAAGTGGGTCTCGGCCTGCAGTTCTGGCTGAACATCTTGCTGACTCTGTTCGGTTACATTCCGGGCATTGTGCACGCCATCTGGATCATCGCGCGCCGTTGAGCAACGGCGCCCACCACCCACGCGACTTCAGGAGATACACCATGCTCGGTTGGGCACTGACATTTCTCGTGGTGGCAATTGTCGCGGCAGTGTTCGGCTTCGGTGGCATTGCCGCCGCGGCCACCGACATCGCCATGATCATTTTTGTCATCGCTCTCATCCTGTTTGCCGTTTTCTTCATCGGCAATCTGGTCAGGGGTCGGCGGGTCACTTAGCCCCACCCCATGAAGGTGGGCTGCCCGTTACGGCCAGCCCCCAAACAAAAACGCCGGCGCGGCCCGGTTACTGCGTCCACTGGTTGCCGCTGGCGATCCTGGAGGTGCAGGGGCGTTTCCAGGGCTGGCGTGCTGGGTCCGGCCGCCACCCCAGGACGGAGGAGTGCCGGTGACGCCGGGCG
>JBCDCF010000833.1:0-1875 GCA_039182345.1 Pseudomonadota bacterium | reverse complement strand
GTCCCCAAGGAGCGTTGTGCGCCCATAACTCCAACGGGGGAGAGGGTCGCGGTCGCACATGGGGTATTCGTAGAATGCATCGGCACCCTTGATGAGGCCGGCAAGGTCAATGTCAGGCAGAGAGAAGAGGTCAAGGTGTGCCGCCACATCCTCCCATGTGCCCTTGCGGCTCCAGTCCTCCTTGTTGGGGGGCGGTGAGGACCCGTCCGACAGCGTCACATTGACGACCCAATTGATGAGCTGGCGACCTTCGCCGTCCTCGTTGTCGGCAATGGGGTAGATGACGGCCTTAGCATCCATCCCACCGGCAATCACCATCAGCCTGCCGCCCTGAATGGGATCGGCCACAGTGGCCCCGCGCCACATCATCATCCCATTCCAGCTTGGCGGGCCCTCGTTGGGATAGTGGTGCGCACGGACGGTGGAGTGGATGCCGTCGGCGCCCACCAGAACATCGCCCTCGCGCTCGGCAATGATGGTGCCGTCCCTGCCCGCAAAGCGCGCGATGACGGCGCTGTCGCCGTCCGAAAACTCAGTCAGGCGGTGGCCCACATGGATGCGATCAGCGCCGATGCGCTCGGCCGCCGCCTCATAAAGGACACGCTGGAAGCGGCCCCTGTGGATGGAAAATTGCGGCACGTCATAGCCTGCCGCAAGGCCGCGAGGCTCGCTCCACACCGTCTGACCGAAGCGGTTCTGGTAGACGAGGGTGCCTGTGCGGATGGCAACGGCATCAAGGGCATCCAGAAGGCCAAGGTCGGCAAGCTCGGCCACAGAGTGGGGGAGGACATTGATGCCGACCCCAAGCTCGCGAATGCCGCCGGCCTGCTCGAACAACTCCACATCGATCCCTGCGCGGTGGAGGTAAAGGGCAGCGGCAAGCCCACCGATCCCTGCCCCTGTGATCAGAACACGCACAGCTCAGCCTTCGCTCGGAGGCGGTGCAAAGTGGATGTTGTGTTCGGCCGCGATCGCCACCACACGCGCCGGATCGTCCACATTGTGGATCTTCGTAAAGAGGTCGAACAGCTTTTGGGTGGGGCTGACCCAGAAATGGCAGCGCACAGCCTTGTCGCCATTGTTGAAGATGCCGTGGACTATGCCGCGGGGCAGCAAAATGGTGTCGCCTGGGCCGGCCTTATCAGGCGCACCGTCAAGCATCAGGTCGAAGGTGCCGTCGTGGACGAGGATGAACTCGTCCTGGTCGGGATGGGTGTGGGGCGGCACGAACGTGCCTGGCGGAAACGTGGCATCCCAGGAGAAGGAGCTGGCGCAGTGGGATTTGGGCACATAGGTCTGGCCGAGGATGTTCCAGACGATCCCGTCCAGCCCCTTGCCGGCGGGGGTCACGCCCGCATTGAATTCGGCCATGGCCGTTCTCCCTTCATCGGTGGGCGCCCCATCATACGCTGAGGTGGCGCTGCCTCAATTCGGGCGCTGCAATGAAGCTTCGATTGTCGCCCGACCACACCACGCGCCCCTTTTCGATGATGACGTGGCGGTCGGCGAGCCGGGTCAGCGCATCAAGGTTCTGGTCCACGATGAGGATGGCAAGGCCTTCCTCCTTCAGCCGCGTCAAACAGCGCCAGATTTCCTGGCGGATAACAGGGGCAAGGCCTTCCGTCGCCTCGTCGAGCACGAGGAGGACAGGGTTCGTCATCAGCGCCCGGGCAATGGCGACCATCTGCTGCTCGCCGCCTGACAGCTGGCTCCCCATGTGGCCCGCCCGCTCCTTCAGCCGCGGGAAAAGGTCGAACACCGTTGCAACGGTCCACGGCGAGGCGCTGGTTTCTGCCGGTGCGCGGGCGGTGACGGCGCGTCTTCCCCGCCCTCACGGTGACGGAAAACCTCACCGCCACCGCCCGGGCGCCAGCC
>JBCDCF010000832.1:0-1878 GCA_039182345.1 Pseudomonadota bacterium | reverse complement strand
GCTAGAGCCTTTTGATTTCAGACGTCAGCATAGCCGCAGCTGGCGATGTAGTTGCGGCACTGGCCGGGTGAGAAGCGTTCAAGGAGACGACCGATTGCGTCCCATAGCTCCTCACGGGTGCGAGCGGCCGCTTTGCGCAGAAGTGCCTTGAGCTTGGCGGAGGCCTTTTCGATGGGGTTCAGGTCTGGGCTGTAGGGCGGCAAGTGGAGGACGTCGCGCCCGCTGCCTGGATCGCCTCGCGCACGCCGGCAACCTTGTGGGCGGCCAGGTTGTCCATCACCACGACGTCGCCAGGCGCCAGCGCTGGAGCCAAAAACTGTTCGGCGTAGGCGCGGAAAATCTCGACACGCATCGGTCCTGACAGGACGAGCGGCGCGACGATGCCGGACGCACGCAAGCCAGCCAGGAACGTGGTGGTTTTCCAGTGGCCAAACGGTGCGGCGTCCACCAGCCGCTCGCCCTTTAGCGACCACCCCGTGCGTCGCACCATGTTCGTCGCCGCACCCGTCTCGTCCAGGAACACGAAGCGATCCGGGTCCATGTGGCCCTGCCAAATGCGCCAGTGCTTGCGGTGGTGGGCGACGTCCGGCGCACCTTTGCGCCGCTCAAAGTTGACCTGTCCTACACGGCCGCTCTCAGGCTCTTTTTTTGTGTGTCAGCCCGAGCCGGCGCAGCATGTGCCAGATCGTCGATAGGTCGACCCGCGGACCGCCCCGCGCCACGATCGCCTCGCGCAGCTCTGCCAGCGTGATGCCCTTCCCGGTCTTGGTCAGCTCCAGCAAGAGGTCCGCATAAGGCGCAAGGAGCGGCTTGCGCTGGCCGCCGATCTGCCCCGGCGCAACACTGCCGGTGCGCCGCACGCGCTGCATCAGCTTCACCACGGTCGAGGGGCTGACCTCGTACCGCTCGGCGACAACACGGACCGTGCTGCCGGCCTCAACCGCCCTCACCATCCGCAAACGAAGATCTCTCGACAAAGGCGCCGTCATCACACCACTCACTCAACACACAACGGCATCTTTAGAATCTGATTTGCCCGATTCCTTGCAAGCACAAAGCGCTCAAGGCTCCGGCCCTAACCATTTCCTGACTCCGTTCAATCAAAGTGCTTTGATCGGCAGGAGGTGGTGATGGCGAACGAGTTCTGGCTGAGCGATAGGCAGTGGGCGGCGGTCGAACCGCACCTGCCGAAGAACCAACCCGGAGTGCGGCGGGTGAACGACCGCCGCGTCATCTAAGGCACTGTTCACGTGCTCAAAAGCGGTTGCCGTTGGCGTGACGTGCCCGTGGTCTGCGGACCGCCAAAGACGATTGACAACCGCTGGCATCGCTAGTCGCAGCGGCGCTTCTGGCAAGGCCTGTTCGAGGCGCTGCGCGAGGTCAGCCCAAACGATGCCCACTGCATCGACAGCACCACAGCCAAAGCGCACCGCTCCTCGGCCGGCGGAAAGGGGGGGCGGCTTGCCAGGATATCGGCCGCTCGCGCGGCGGTCGCAGCACCAAGATCCACATACTGACCGACGGCAAAGGCAGGCCCATCGCGTTCCAGATCACGCCCGACCAGCTCGGCGATGTTTGGGCGGCGCTCCCCTTGCTCGCAAAGGTCCCGCCGGGGCGGATTTGTCTGGCCGATACCGCCTACGACGCCAAAGGCTTGCGCCAGTTCCTTGCCAACCGCGGGACCCGGCCGGTCATTCCCAACAGCCCCACGCGCAAGCACCCGCATCCCTTCGATAGCCGTCTCTACAGAGGCCGCAACCAGATCGAGCGCACCATCGGCCACCTCAAGGATTAGCGCCGCATCGCCACGCGTTACGACCGGCTGTCGTCAACCTATGCCTCTACCGTCGCCCTTGCCCTCGTCATTCAGTGGTGGTG
>JBCDCF010000831.1:0-1880 GCA_039182345.1 Pseudomonadota bacterium | reverse complement strand
GAGCGTGAAAAGGCCGTCGCGCTGGATCAGGCCGCGACCTTGTCAGAGGTGGCGCAGGAGGAGGCCCGCCACAAACGCGAGGCCGACGAGGCGACGCTGAAAACCAACCACGAGGTGGACAAGGTTCGCGTTGCCACCGACAAGGCGCTGGAACTGGAAAAGGTGGCCGCCGAGCGGGATGTGGATGTGTTCCGCTCTGAGCGTACCGAGGCCGTCTCCAAGGCGGAGATGGAGGCACGCCTTGCCATCGACACCCTCTCCATCCACCAGCAGCAGGCCCTGACGGCGCGCGAGCACGAGAAGGACATTGCCCTTGCCGAGAGCGCGCAGGCCCAGATTGCCGCGCTGTCTGAGGTGGAAGGGGCGCGCAAGGCGCTTGTGGCGGCGGAGGAAGACCTTGCGCTCCTGCGTGCCCGCGAGGCGGAAGAAAGGGCCAAGGTGGTTGCCCTCATCAAGGCAAGCAGCGCTGCGGAGAGCGACACTGTGGCAATGCTCGTGGCCGCGGAAGCGCGCTTTCGCGAGGCCGAGAACCTTGCCTCCGCCGCAGAGGTGGACACCAAGGCGAAGGCGGCGCGCATCAAGGCCCTTGCGGAGGCGGAGTCCGTGGCCGAACGCGCGCGCATTGAGACCGAAGCCTTCCACCGCGATGTGGATGCCAACGCGGTCAAGGCGCTGACGGCGGCGGAAAACACCATGTCGGCCGAGCTGATGGACCTTAAGGTCCGCCTTTCGGTGATCGACCATCTGAAGGAGATCATCAGAGAAAGCGCCAAGCCCATGGAGCAGATCGACGACATCCGCATTGTGGAGGTCAATGGGCTGATGGGCGCCTCCGGCAGTGGCGGCACGGGCGATGGGGATGGTGCGGGCGCGACGGGCCCCTCCCCCAACCTCTCCGATCAGGTGGTGAACAGCGCCCTTCGCTACCGCGTCCAGGCCCCTGTGGTGGACACGCTCCTGTCGGAAATCGGCCTCAGTGGACCCGATGCAGAAGGGGTTGCCCAGTACCTTGCCAAATCCGTCGGCAAGGGAACGCCGCCTGCGGACGAAGGATCGGACGAGGCAACGCCGCCAAAATCCTCATGAGGCGGTGGGTCCCCGCCTCCCGCCGCACACCCCGATAGGCTGACGCCATGGCAACGCCTAAGAACAACTCCGTCCTGAAAGCGTTCGACATCCTAAAGCTCCTGGCGCGTCAGCCGCGGCCGCTCTCGCCCCAGGAAATTGTCGCGCAGACAGGCCAGTCACTGCCAACCACCCACCGTTTTTTGTTGACCCTTGAGGAGATCGGCGCGGTGACCCGCAGGCAGGGCAACCGCTATCACCTTGGGATGCTGATCCCCGACATTGCGAGCGGCGCCGTCCAGAGGGACCTTTTGGCAGAGCGGGCGCAGGCGGCTGTGGACACCCTCTCCATCAACATCGGCGAGACGGTCTATTTCTCCGTCTTCCTGGATCTGAGGCCACGGCCTTTGGTGTGGCGTGAGGCCAAGCGCCCCCTTGCCCTTCGTATGGGGGGCGATAGCGACAGGCCGCTCCACGCGTCCGCCACAGGCAAACTCCTCCTTGCCAGCCTTCCGGCGTTGAAGCGGGAGGAGGCCCTTGCCACATTGCCGCTCACGCGGCTGACGGCGAACACCCTCACCGACCTCAACGACCTTCGCGCCGACCTTCGCACCATCGCCAAGGCCGAGCTTGCCGAGGACCACGCCGAGAGCGAGGACGGGCTGGATTGTCTGGCAGCCCTTGTGAAAGGCGCAAGGGGCGAGGCGGTGGGCGCCCTCACGGTGAGCGGACCATCATCTTTGCATTTTCAGCACGAATGGAACTGCCCTGTGCTAAAATAGCACAGATATTAAATTACCACACGCTTGTAATTT
>JBCDCF010000830.1:0-1880 GCA_039182345.1 Pseudomonadota bacterium | reverse complement strand
GCCCGCCCCCGCGCACCCCTGTCGGCCGACCAGTTGATCTCCTCAAGCCGTGCGCCGTTGCCAAGGTGGAACCGTGCCACCGGGTCCACGAGCCGGCCTTTTCCGTCCCGCGCCTCTGTCAGATAGTGGGCGGCTAGGGGCATCAGCACCGCTTTTGCGGCCTTGGCGGCGCCGGCATCGTCATGCCAGGCATTGCCCTCAAGGAGTGGCGCCAACGTCTCCCGCACATCTGACAGAACAGGGTCGCCACGGCTTGCCGCATCGCGCAGCCAGGCGGCAAACCCCGGCACTGGCGACAAGGTGATGACGGACTTCAGGTTCGACATCTCCCGCGCCAGATCCTGCGCCACCTGCTTGATGAGAAAGTGCCCGAACGAGATCCCCCGCAGCCCCACCTGGCAATTGTTGATGGAGTAAAACACGGCCGTCGTTGCCGTATGCGGGTCGATGGGGGTGCGCTGTTCGGCAAGGATCGGGCCGATGGCTGTGGCCCTCTCGTTGGTGAATGCCACCTCCACGAAGATCAAAGGCTCGTCCCCAAGGCTGGGGTGGAAGAACGAGAAGAGCCGCCTGTCGGGCACGTCGATGCGCCGCCTCAGATCCTCGAAATCGTTGATGGCGTGGACGGATTCGTAGCGGATGAACTTGTCGAGGATGGCGGCCGACGTCTGCCAGTCGATCTGCCGCAGCTCCAGGAAGCCGCGGTTGAACCAGGCGCGCAGGAGGCGCTTCAAATCATCGTCCACCACCCAAAGGTCCGGGTGGATGGGAAGGCGCTCCAACAGCTCGGTGCGCATGGCGACCAATGCCTGCATGCCGCCGCGCACAAGGTTCAACCGTTCGAACACGTGGGCCCGTCGCGGCTCCGCGGCCTTTTGAAGCGCCTTTGCCCGCGCCGCGCCGCCCTCGGCGAGGTAGGCCTGTGCCGCGGCACGCAAGGATGACGGGTCGGCGCCATAGTCATTGGCCAGGGTGCGAAAGATGAAGGTGCGACCCGCCGAGTCCAACGCCTTGTAACTGCGCCAGAATTCCGCCGCGCGGTCGGTGGAGGACGCCTCGCCGCGCACCGACACGAGGCCTTCCAGCAAGCTCAGAAGGTCTCCCCTGTCCATGCGTTTGGGCTTTCGCCGTTCGCCAAACAGGCGGGTATCGACGATTGCACTCAACAGATCATTGATGACGGATGTCTCGGCCATGTCTCCTCCGCGCAAGCGAGGCGTGGCGCAATGCCGGCTTGGCCTCTATAGCAACGGGGCCCAAACCGACGGATGGCTGCCTTGACCCTGCAACGCTACACCGCCCGCCACAAGAAGACGGCCTATCGCGGCTTCGTCTCCCTTGATGTGTACGATGTGACACTCAGCGATGGTGAACGTGTGGTCGAAACCGTGCGCGAGGTTCACGACCACGGCCACGGCTCTGCCATTTTGCCCTATGACGCGGCGCGATGCACCTGTCTTCTTGTGCGTCAGATGCGAATGCCCGTCCACGTGGTGGAAGGGGATGGGCACATCATCGAGGCCGCGGCGGGCCTCATCGACCCTGAAGACAACGGACCTGAAGACACGGCCGTGCGCGAGGCTGGTGAAGAGCTCGGCCACCGCGTCCACAACCCTGAGCGGGTGGCCACCGTCTACCCCATTCCCGGCCTCGTGACCGAGCAGATCAATTGTTACCTTGCCAGCTACTCCCCGTCGGACCGCATCGAAGGCGGCGGCGAGGCGGACGAGGACGAGGTGCTTGAGGTGATCGAATGGCCCCTGTCGCGGGCCTGGCAGGCGGTGGAAACCGGCGAAATCCGCGATGCGAAGACCCTCATCCTCCTGCAAGCCCTGAAATTGCGGCGCGGCGACCTGTTCTAGGGTGCGCACCCGGATCGG
>JBCDCF010000829.1:0-1881 GCA_039182345.1 Pseudomonadota bacterium | reverse complement strand
CCGACAAGTTGACCGCCGAGGCCCTGCGCCAGGTGGAAAATAACGGCATCGTCTTCCTGGATGAGATAGACAAGATCACCGTGCGCTCAGACCGAGTCGGCGGCGACGTCTCGCGCGAAGGCGTGCAGCGCGACCTTCTGCCTTTGGTGGAAGGGACGACCGTTGCCACCAAGCATGGGCAGATCAAGACCGACCACATCCTGTTCATCGCCTCGGGCGCCTTCCACGTCTCCAAGCCGTCGGATCTGTTGCCCGAGTTGCAGGGCCGTCTGCCCATCCGCGTGGAGCTGCAGCCGCTGACGAAGGAGGATTTCCGCTCCATCCTGACGGAGACGGAAGCAAGCCTCATCAAGCAGTCGAGCGCGTTGATGGCCACAGAAGGGGTGACGCTCGAGTTCACCGACGATGGCATCGAGGCCCTTGCCGAGGTGGCCGTGGAGATCAACGCCACGGTGGAAAACATTGGCGCAAGGCGGCTTCAGACGGTGATCGAGCGTGTGCTCGACGACATCTCGTTCACCGCGACGGATCGCTCGGGCGAGACGCTGGTGATCGACGGCGACTATGTGCGCAAAGCCGTCCTCGACATTGCCAAGAACGCCGACCTGTCGCGCTTCATCCTCTAACCCGAGGGCGGCGCCTTGCGGGGGCGCCGCCACGCCATGGCGATGAATGTCACCTCGCCCACAATGGCGTGGGGGTCCAACCGCACCTCGCCTGTGGGTACGAAGCCGAGTTTTGCAAGAATGCGGCGGGACGCTTCGTTGCCGCGATAGTAGCCAGCCACCACCTCACTAAGGCCGACGGTCTCAACGCCAAAGGCAAGGGCGGCACGGGCAGCGGCGGTCGCATAGCCCTTCCCCCAGTGCGGCCGTGCGATCCAATAGCCGAGTTCGGCGCTGGTCTCGTCGGCCTTTGGCGTCAATCCCACCATCCCCACAAGCTCGCCGTCCCCTGCAAGACGCACGGCCCAGACGAGCTGCGCAGGGACAATGGTGGTGAGGAAGAACTGCGCGTCCTCAAGGCCGTAAGGGTGGGGGATCTCCCGCACCCAGCGCGCCACCTCCACATCGTTCACCGCCTCAGCGATGGCCGCACCGTCCTCAGCCTGCGGGGGCGACAGAATCACCCCGTCGGTGGCAAGGGTCGGCCGCACCGCAAGGTCAAGGCTCGACCAGTCCGCCACACTTAACGGTCCTTGAGGAACACCGCGTCCACAGGGACTTGGAGGCCCGCGGCTAGGCGGTTGGTTTCGCTCGCCATCCCCACAACCGCGAAGAGCTCCATCAGCATGGCATCGCTCATGCCCTTCGCCCTGGCCGCCGCTGCGTGGGAGGTGACGCAATAGGTGCAGTCATTGCTGAGCGAGACCGCGAGGTAGATCAACTCCTTGGTGAGAGGGTCCAGATGGCCCTTGCCCATCACCGCCTTAAGGTCCGTCCAGGTCCGTTCCAAGAGCGCCGGGTCATTGGCAAGGACGCGCCAGAAATTGTTGACGAAATCCGTGCCGCGCGTCGCCCTGATGTCATCGAACACGGCTTTGACGGCCCCCGAGGCTGCCTCGTCGCTCACCAAAGGCACAAGGGGCGCAGGGCCCTGTCTTGCTTCGTCTTCTGGCGGGCTCTCTACCTTGGCGGTTGCTGTCTTGGCGGTTGCTGCCTTGCCACCCGAGGCCTTCCGGGTCGCAGCGTTGCCCGATGACGCCTTGGGCGCCGTCGTGGCCGTTGCTGCCTTAGCCGTTGCCGCCTTGCCACCAGAGGCCTTCCGGGCCGCAGGCTTGCCCGATGACGCCTTGGGTGCCGTCGCGGCCGTTGCTGCCTTGGCCGTCGCCGCCTTGCCACCGGACGCCTTGCGGGTCGCAGCCTTGCCGGAGGGTGCCTT
>JBCDCF010000828.1:0-1887 GCA_039182345.1 Pseudomonadota bacterium | reverse complement strand
TGGCTTGGGTGCCATGACGCGCCGCCCCGTCAGCGCATTTCCTTGGTTTCAAGGAAGCGGATGTCGGGATTGCGCTCCTTCACGTAGTTCAACTCCCAGGCATTGCGGGCGAGATAGACGGGGTCGCCGTCCACATCGTCCGCCACGGTGGATTTGTTGGTGTCCACGAAGGTTTTGACCGCCTTGTCATCGCCAGCAAGCCAGCGGGCGGTGGAGAAGGGCGCAGGCTCGAAATCGATGGCCACCTTGTACTCGGCGGCAACGCGCGAGGCCATCACATCAAGCTGCAGCGCACCGACGACCCCCACAATGTGGTCGCCCCCCATGTGGGTGCGAAACACCTGTGCGAGCCCCTCCTCCGACAGATCCTGAAGGGCGCGGCGCATTTGTTTGGTCTTCATGGGGTCGCCAAGGCGCACGCGGCGCAGGATTTCGGGCGCAAACCGCGGCAGTCCGGTGAAGCGCACGTCGCCGGCCTCGCTCAACGTGTCGCCCACCCTCAAGGTGCCGTGGTTGGGAATGCCGATGATGTCGCCGGCCCACGCCTCCTCGGCAAGTTCGCGCTCTTCGGCCAGGAAGAAGATAGGCGATGAGACGGCCAGACTCTTGCCCGAGCCCACCTGGTTCAGCTTCATGCCGCGGTTGAAGCGGCCCGAGCAGATGCGCGCAAAGGCAATCCTGTCGCGGTGGTTGGGGTCCATATTGGCCTGAACCTTGAAAATCAGCGCGCTCACCTTGTCCGTGTTGGGGTCGACCATCGCTTCGCCCGCGGGCTGGGGCCGTGGCGGCGGTGCCCAGGCGGACAGGCAGTCCAGAAGGTCGCCCACGCAAAAGTCCCTCAGCGCCGAGCCGAACAGGACTGGCGACAGGTGGCCTTCCCGATAGGCCGTCATGTCCACAGGGGGCATTGCCTCCTTGGCAAGGCCTGCCTCGGTGCGGAACTGGTCCAGTACGCTGGCCTCGACGGCCGCGTCCAGTGCCTCATCGTCGAGGCCTTTCAGCTTGCGCGTGCCGCCATAGCCTGTGCCGCCGCCATCCTTGACGGTATGAAAATCGTTGGTGGTGAGGTTGTAGACGCCGTGGAACTGGCCGCCCATCCCCACCGGCCAGGTGACGGGCGACAGCTCCAGCGCCAGCTTGTCGGCAATTTCGTCCAAAAGCTCGAACGGGTCCCGGCCTTCCCTGTCCACCTTGTTGACGAAGGTGATGATGGGAATGTCCCTCAGCCGGCACACCTCGAACAATTTCAGGGTCTGCGCCTCGATGCCCTTGGCCGCATCCACCACCATGACGGCCGAATCCACCGCTGTCAGCGTGCGATAGGTATCTTCGGAAAAGTCCTCGTGGCCAGGGGTGTCGAGGAGGTTGAAGACGACCCCATCGCGCTCGAACATCATGACGGAGGAGGAGACGGAGATGCCGCGCTTTTTCTCAATCTCCATCCAGTCAGAGCGTGTGCGCCTGCGTTCCCCGCGCGCGGCCACTTCGCCAGCCAAGTGAATGGCGCCGCCGAACAGGAGCAGCTTTTCGGTCAGCGTGGTCTTGCCCGCATCGGGGTGGGAGATGATGGCAAAGGTCCGCCGCCGCGCAATCTGCGGCTTCAGCGCGGCCTCAGCAGGGAAGTCGGCATGGAGCTGGTTCATGGGGGTGATGTAGCTGGCGCGGGGGCGGGTGGGAAGGTGGGGTTGACAACGAAACGGGAGGAACTCCAATCGCCTCAGATCGAGTATATCTACATCCCACTTGATAGGGCATGGCCACAACCCCACATAAGCTTCTAGATTGAGTCTACTCGGGCTACATCGCACTATTTGATCATAAGGCCATTACTAATCTTAGCTTCTGATAGCCAACCCACGAGATCCCTCCCGTTTCTCAACTCTAAAC
>JBCDCF010000827.1:0-1888 GCA_039182345.1 Pseudomonadota bacterium | reverse complement strand
ATCGGATCAGTTCAAGAGCCTTGCAAAGAAGACCGGATTGGGAGCGATCGTTCCATTGCATTCCAATACGACACTGCCGAAACGAGTTCCGCTCGATTGGGTGATCGTTCGCAAGACTGAGATCAGCGAAAGCCACATGAAAACCATTAGACGGGTCTATGCTCGGGACTTCGATCAGTTGGGGTACAATGCCTAGGTGCTTAGTCCCGGCATTTGCTGAAGCGGCATCGAGGCGGGTGTCGGCCAGAGCGATGTCGCTGATGTTACTAGGCGGCAGGCGCAGAACGACAGGTCCTCCCAGACGATCGGTTAGCACATGGATCTTGGTGGCTTGGCCACCGCGAGAGGAACCGATCACGTGCGCCCTGCACTCGGCCGGGCAGTCGCACCAGCGGCATGCGGACTTCAAGACGTGAAAGACGCCCGGCAAGACCCTGCAATCATCGACCCGCCGCGCACCGACTGGGTCTTCCGCGAATGCGGCTTGATCGCCGCCCATTGCTTGTCGCTCAGCCATGACAGATGAGCAGGGCGTCCCTGCGCGAACCCTTTCACTGTGAACCGGCTCTGGCGAACGCAACGCGTGCCAGTTATGGGTCGAAACCCTAAAGATGCGTCTTTGCCAGAATTCACGGAGTCCTTTGGATGGAGCTGCCCAATACCCCTTCCTTCCGCCTTGATGGCCGCAAGGCGCTAGTGGCAGGCGCCTCTTCAGGCATCGGCCTTGCCTGTGCCGTGGCGCTGGCCGAGGCCGGGGC
Organism: Pseudomonadota bacterium; assembly: GCA_039182345.1. Lineage (GTDB taxonomy): Bacteria > Pseudomonadota > Alphaproteobacteria > Rhizobiales > Amorphaceae > Acuticoccus. Next base: position 1,130 of record JBCDCF010000827.1, on the reverse strand, counting down.
CGACGTCACCATCGCCGCCCGCCGGCAGGACAAACTGACCGAGCTTGCCGAAGCCATGGCCGCAAAGGATTGGACCGCCACCCCCCTCGTGATGGACGTTGCCGACATTGAGGCCACAGCAAAGGCCGTTGCCGACCACGGGCCGTTCCCCATCCTCGTCAACAGTGCAGGCCTTGCAAGGCACGCCCCTGCGCTCGACACCACGGCCGCCGACTATGATGCTGTGACGAACCTTAACGTGCGCGGCGCCTACTTCCTGGCGCAAGGGGTGGCGCGGGGGCTCGCAGAGGCGGGGATGACGGGTTCGCTCATCACCATCTCATCGCAGATGGGCCATATCGGCGGGGTGGACCGTGCGGTCTATTGCGCCACCAAGCACGCCGTTGAAGGCTTCACCAAGTCCATGGCCATCGAGTGGGGACGCAAGGGCATTCGCGTCAACACCGTGTGCCCCACCTTCATCAAGACGCCCCTTGCCGCGCAGACCTTTGCCGATCCTGAGCGCCTTCGCTGGGTGGAGGAGAAGATCAAGCTCGGCCGCGTCGGCACCGTCGAGGACGTGATGGGCGCCGTCACCTTCCTTGCAAGCGATGCGGCAGCCCTCATCACAGGCTCGGCGCTTCTGGTGGACGGGGGCTGGACGGCGGGTTGATCCGCGGCCCAAAGGGGCGGGCAATTTGGCGCGATTGGCGAAGGCCGCGCCATCGTCTATGTCCCACCCATGGTTCAGAATGTTCAGGTCGTCTGGTGGCTGAGGGTGGTCGCCCTCTTCGTGGTGGCAACGCTTTTGGTGGGCGGGGCAACGCGCATCACCGATTCGGGGCTCTCCATCACCGAATGGGCGCCTTTGTTGGGTGTCATTCCACCCTTGAGCGAGGCGGCCTGGCAGGAAGAGCTCGCCGCCTACAGGCAGATCCCTGAGTATCAGCTCATCAACAAAGGCATGTCCCTAGAGGCCTTTAAGGTCATCTACTGGTGGGAGTGGGGGCATAGACTGGTGGCGCGGACCATCGGCATCGTGTTCGTTGTGCCGTTCATCTATTTCTGGGCGAGGGGGCGGTTGCCGTCCTGGTTCAAGCCTTGGGGTGTGCTCCTTCTGGCGCTGGGCGGCCTCCAAGGGTTTGTGGGGT
>JBCDCF010000826.1:0-1891 GCA_039182345.1 Pseudomonadota bacterium | reverse complement strand
GTTGAGCGCTTCCTTGTTAAGGGGAGCTGTCACCATCGCGTCGATGGCGCCTTGCTCTGACAGGCGGACGGCTTCCTCGATGGCGCGATAGGCGAATTCTCCTCCCGCAGCGCTCACCACGCCGAGGGGTGGCACGGGGGCGTCTTCGTCCAAAGGGACACAGGACACGCCTGTGGCGCTGGCCACATCATCAAGGCCGATGCGCGGGGGCGGGCGCATCTGAAGGGCGTCGGCGGCTTGCTCCAATGCGTTGGCGCAGCCCAGGACCACGAGAGACGGCGTGTCGTCGTGCGCGCGCACTTCGACCCGTTGGAGGGCCTTCATGATGATCTCTGGCCCGACACCGGCGGGATCGCCCATGGTAATGGCAAGCCGCGTCACAATCCGCCTCCACACCTTCGGTCGATGCAGATTTTAGCATTTATTAGCATTTTCGAGCAATGGCCTTCAGAATCGATCAGCGGCGTTGAGCACTGACACCAAGAGGTCGGCGTTGCCGAACCCGCCGGACTTGGACACAAGGGTGGTGCCATTCCACCGCCCGCCGACAATGCGCCCCACAGGCACCCCGTCATCGAACACGCCGTGAAGGGCAATGGCGCTGGCATGGACGGCATCCACAAGGGTCCGAAGCGTCGCACCGCCTGTGACCACCAGCGCCGGGGGCGGTGGTGCTAGTGTGGCTAGGCGTGCAATGCGTTCGCGCACCATGGCGCGCGCCGCCTCAGGCGGAGACGGCTTTGTGGGCGAGAGGATGACGAGGACGTGCTTGCCGCCCTGCAGATCCTTGCCCACCCCTTGGTAGGAAGGGCTGCCGCCATCGCCCGCCTCGGGGGCTGACACAATCGACAGGGGCCGCGACAGGTGTGTTGCTGCACGCAGCGCCGACACCTGGTGCTGTGTGGCGGGATGGTTGGTCCCGATGGCGACCAGGCACGGCCCCTTAGGGCGGGCAGGGCGCGGCGCTGGTGTGCCGAGGCGGCGGGCAAGGGCTGCGGCAAGGCCCGCCGCGCCGCACCACAAGATGGGACCGTCCATGGAAAGGCCGGCCGCAACAATCTGATCAAGGTCGCTGTCGGTGCGCGCGTCGGCGAGGGTGACTCCATCGGCGAGCGGTGCGCCGGGGCGTGCACGGTGCGCCTTCACCCCAGCCGCTGCAAGGTCGGTGAGAAGGTCAACGGGCTCGTGCACACAGCCGCGCGCGCTGTGGGTGACGACGCGCCCGTCCACCACGAACCGCCCTTGCGCAGGATAGCTCGGAGCCACCACAACACGGCGGATGGGGGTGGCCGCGATCATCGCCGCCAGCTCTGCTGCCACATGGCCGCGCAGCCGACTGTCGCACTTTTTGAAGGCGATGTGCCCGTCCGCCAGCCATGGGGCGGCCTTCGCCATCGCCTTGGCGGCTGCCTTCTCCTGCAAGGCGCGGGTATTGAGGCAGTGGGCCAGGCTGTCCCTGCCAACAACCGGTCCCCACGTGACGGTCGCGCCGCCCTCGCCGGCGAACATCACGGCCGTGTCGAGCGCACCGGACAAATCGTCGGCGAGGATCCTGACGCTCATGGCGCCACGGTGCACTCCACGCCGGCGGACCGCAATTCGTTGAGCCTTTGGGGGCTGGCTCCGGCATCGGTGATGATCTCGCTCACCTCGTTGATGCGGCAGATCTCCACGAAGGCAGGGCTGGTGAACTTTGTGGAGTCGGCAAGAACGATGACCCTGTTGGCCGCAGCAATCATCAGCTGCTTCATGCGCGCCACCTCAAGGGAGGTTTCAGTCAGCACATTGCCGGAGATGGTGTGGACGCCAATGAAGGCGATATCGGCGTGAATGCGCGACGGAAAGCCGTGCGCAGGCTCTCCCACCAAGGTGGTGGTGCCGGCAAGGACGG